>SLDM01000050.1 GCA_007125255.1 Phycisphaerales bacterium | reverse complement strand
TTGGTGTGCCGAGCATGTTCGTCCGTTTGGGGGTGCAGGTCTCCCGCCCAACCTGGTGGAGGTGAAGCCCCGACGGCCGCACATGAAGGGACCGCCCCTGTCCCGATGACTTCGTCACTCCGTTACTTCGTCACTTGCCCTCCGTGCCCCCGTGCCCCCGTGCCTCCGAGTGAGATCCCTCATTCATCGCGCCATTCGGCCGGCGCCTCCCGAACGGCCGGTTCCGGTCGCGGCTCGCCGAACCAGAGGTAGTACGCGCCGCGCTTGAGATCATCGACGATGACGAGCAGACAGGGCAGGACCAGCAGGATCACGATCGTGGCCCCCATCAGTCCGAACGCGATGGAGATCGCCATCGGGATGAGGAACCGGGCCTGGAAGGACTGCTCCAGCATCAGGGGTGTCAGTCCCAGCACCGTCGTCACGGTCGTCAGGAAGATCGGCCGCAGTCGCTTGCGGCCCGCTTCGATCAGGGAATCGTGCAGCGCCATGCCGGTGGCGCGGCAGCTGTTGTAGAACTTCACCAGGATCAGCGAGTCGTTCACGATCACGCCGCTGAGGGCGACGAAGCCGATCAGACTCAGGAACGTCATGTCGAACCCGAGCAGGAGGTGTCCGAGCACCACACCGATCAGGCCGAAGGGAATGGCGAACATGACCACGATCGGCTGAATGTAGTTGGCAAACAGCCACGCCAGGATGACGTAGATCATGATCAGCGCGGCCAGGAAGCCGATCGGGAGGGTCGCGAACGCATCGGCCTGCTGTTCCTGTCGCCCTCCGAGCTCGATGGAAAGGCGGGGGAAGGAAGCGCGAAGTTCATCGAGGTTGAGATCGCGCACAATGTCCTCGGGACTGCTGTCCGGATCGGTGTCGGCCGTCACCGTGATCGCGCGTTGGCGGTCGATTCGGCGGATGGAGGTATACCCGGTCGTTTCGACCATATCGGCGATCTCGACCAGCGGAACCGGACGTCCCTGCGGGCTGATTACCCAGAGCTGTTCAATCGCGTGAATGTTCCCGCGGGTGGCTTCGTCCAGCCGGATGCGCACATCGATGTCTTCCTGCTCCGCAGCGAAGGTGTGCGCGTCCAGTCCGAAGATGACGCCGCGCACCTGGTTGGCGATGTTCGATCCCGTGAATCCCAGCGCCGCGCCTTCGGGCCGGACGGTGAACTGCAGTTCGCGCTGGCCGAGCGACTCATCGTCGGCGATGTCGTAGACCTTATCGAAACCGCGCAGCATGGCCTTGATGCGCTCGATGGCTTCGCGCATCTGGAACTCGTCGTTGCCGCGCACCCGGATGGTAATGTCCGGTCCGCCGGGTCCGCCGGTGATCTCCGAGAAGGCGATCCGTTCCGCTTCTTCCACCACGCCCACATGGTTCCGGATGGCGGCGACGACCCGTGCCGACTCCCGGTCGCGTTGCTCGGTTGGCAACAACTCGATGAACATCTGCGCGAGGTGCGTCGAAGCGGCGCTCGTTTGTCCGGTATCGATATCCGATCGCTCTCCGATGATCGCGCTGATGCTCAGCGTCTCCGGCTGGGCCGCCGCGGCTTCCTCGAATCGCGCGACGACCGCTTCCGTTCGCGCCGTCGGAGTTCCGATCGGCATGCGGATGTCGACGATGATGGTCTCTGAATCCTCACTGGTGAGGAATGTGTAGGGCACGAGCCCGCCGCCGATCATGCCGATGACGATCACCAGGCTCGCGATGGCGATCGAAAGACTGATGTAACGGAACTTGAGCGAGAGCGCGAGCAGACGGGCGTAGGCCGGAACCACCACCTCCAGGATGAGGTGATCCCGCCACTCTTCGTACCGCTGCACGAAACTCTTGCCGTTCGGGCGCAGCTTGTCGCGTTTGGCGAGACTGTGCCCCATGTGGCTGGGCAGAATGAGCAGGGACTCAATCAGGCTCATGATCAGCGCGCAGGTGACCACCAACGGCAACGCGCCGAGGAGGTCACCGATACTGCCCTTGATGAAACTCAACGGCAGAAACGCCACGATACTGGTGAGCACGGTGGCCACGACCGGCCAGGAGACCTGCTCGGCGCCCTTGATCGCGGCCGGCAGCGACGGCTCGCCCTGATCGTGCCGCGCCTGGATGTTCTCCGCGACGACGATGGCGTCGTCCACGAGCAGTCCCAGAACTACGATCAGACCGAACATGGTGAGCAGGTTGAGGGTGATCCCTGCCATCTCCATGAAGACCAGCGTGCCCGCGAAGACCGTGGTCAAGCCCACCCCGACCCAGAAGGCGACCCGCCAGTTCAGAAAGAGCAGCAGCGTGAGGAAGACGAGGATCGCGCCGTAGAAGGCGTTCGATCCGAGCAGGGCGAGCCGGCCTTCCACGAATCGCGCGAGGTCCGACTGTGTCGCAAGCTGCGTTCCGGGGGGCAGGGGATTGGTGGAATGGACGCCCAGCTCCCACGCCCGGCGTCGTGAGGAGCCACCGGTGCGTTCCGCCTCGGCGTCCCGGCCGCTGGCCAGGTGACGCAGAGCCGCGCCGGCTCTTTCAAAGCCGCGCGGCCGGTACGGCTCGCCGTTTCGCCCTTCCACGTACGAGCGGGCCATCTCGGCCATCGAAACGATGTCCTGATCACCCACCTTGAAGACGGTCAGGCTCACGGCGCGCTGGCCGTTGAAGCGGCGGGAGAGCTCTACGTCCTCGAAATCCTCGGTCACGTCCGCCAGATCCGCGACCCGCAGAACCGTGCCGTCGGAAGCCCCGCGCACGACAATCTCCCGGATGGCTTCGGCGCGCTCTTCGACTCCCATGACACGGACATTGATCGTCCCCAGATCACTGCGCACCGTGCCGCCGGGCACTTCGCGCATCCATTGCCGGATCGCATCGGTGATTTCGGGCAGGCTGATGCCGTACTCCAGCACTGCACCGTGCCGGACATCGACACGAATCTCGAAGTCGCGTACCCCGGAGATCAGCAGTTCGCCCATGCCGGAGAGCGACTGAAGATCATCGCGCACGCCGCGGATCGCGCGTTTCATCGCGCTCTCTTCGGCATCGCCGTAGAGCGTGACCATGATGACCGGCAGGCGCGGTTCAAACTCCGTGACGCGGATGCGCTCGGCGTCCTCGGGAAGATCCATCAGCTGGTCGATCGCCCGCTGCACTTCGTCGGTGGCGCGGTACACATCACGCACGCTGTCACGGAACTCAACGACGATTCCGCCGCCGCCTTCGGTGAGCGTGGTGGTGAGCCTTTCCACTTCCTGCAGTTCCGCGAGACGATCCTCGACCTTGATGGCGAGCCCCTCCTCGACCTCTTCGGGAGTCGCGCCGGGGTACACCAGGGTGACGCTCGCCGCTTCGGGTGAAATCTCCGGAAAGAACTCGCGCTGAATCGTCACCGCGCTGTAGAAGCCCGCGATGAGGAAGGCCATCATCAGGAGGTTCACCGGAACCGGATTGGTCACGCCGAACCGGGGCAGGCTCACGGTGAGGGCTCCCCGCCTTCGGGAAGCCCGGCCATGTCCGCCCGGTTGTTCTCGCGGCCGACGATGATCGGCTCAACCCGGGTCCCGTCGGCCAAAGCGCGGGAGGCGTCGAAGACCACCAGCGTTCCTTCCTCCAGCAGGTCCGTCAGCACCATCCACTTCTCGTCATCGACCCCCAGCTCGGGAAACCGCTCCAGAACACGATAGTCGATCAAGATCGGGCGTGAGATGACAACGCCGTCCTCGTCAATGAGACGGATCTGATTCTGACGCACGCTGCGGCGAGGCACCACGGAACGCCGTTCGCTCGCCTGCGAAGTGACAATGCCGCGCACGAATTTTCCCGGGGCGAGTCGATCGCGATCGCCGGGAGACTGCTCCAGATCCACGAAGACCGTCATGGTGCGCGTGGTCTCGTCATCCTCCGGTGCGATGCGCGTGATCTGCGCCTCCCAGACCTGTCGTCGGCCGCCGGTCTCGCTGAGCAGCTGCGCGCGGTCGCCTTCCCCGATGAACATCCGCGCTCCGGACGGGACGCGCAGCGGAACCTCGATGCGGCGAAGATCGACGATCCGCGCCACGCGCTGATTCATCTGGACGCTGTCCCCTCGATCCACTTCGACCAGTTGAATGATGCCGTCGATCGGGCTGCGGATCGTGGTGCGCTGGAGGTTCTTCTCCGCCATCCGAAGCTGAACCGTCTGCATGGCGCGAGTCGCTTCAAGCTGCGATTGCCGGGGAAGAATGGAATCCACTCGATCCTGGGCGGCGATCTCGTTCTGACTGGCATTGATCAGAATCTGACGGTTCTGGTCGACCTCGCGCTGGGTGGCGGCGCCGCGCTGCTGGGCCTCCTGAATCCGCTCAAAGTCCTTTTCGGCGAACCGGACGTCCTCCTGGGCGAGTTCCAGCCGCATGAGCCAGGTGCGCAGTTCCACCTCGAGCAGATCGAGCTGGGCTTCCAGTTCCCGAATCCGCTGCCGGGTCATGGCGACTTCTTCTTCATAGTCGATCGGATCGAGGCGGGCGATGACCTCGCCTTGCCGAACGGTTCGGCCGGTGACGATCGTGTCGGGGCGATCGATCACCACGCCGGGCACTTCCGCCGCCACGTTGGCGGCGTGCCGGGCGAAGGCGGTGCCGAAGCCGTCCCACTGGCGGTGGACAAGCATCGGCCGGGTCTCGATCACACGAATCTGCGGCCGGAACTCGTCCCGTTCGGTCTGCGCCGGTTCCTGGCGCGTTTCGATGAGGATGATCGCGATGCCGATGGACGCGGCCATGATGATCACGCTGACGACCAGGCGCGTCAGAACGGAGAGTACGGTCGGGCCCAGAATGCGTTGCCAGCGTTTCATGCGGGAGATCGGTCGAGGGATCGGAGGAAAGGGAAGGAGCGTTCGGCCCCGGCGAAGGGGCGGCATTGTACGCAGGGCATGTGCCGGTTGGGGGGCCGCCAGCGTGGGGAGGCCGAAAGGAAAGGCACGGAGGCACGATATGAGGGAGTAACGGAGTGACGAAGTGACGGAGCGACGAAGGGAGGGCAAGGAGGCACGGGGGCACGGAGGGGCAAAGGGAGGGCGCTTGTGTACGGGTGGTGCCCCGGGTCTCGGCCGCTCCGTACACCCCGGCGGATCATCCCGTCATCGGGGCAACCCTGATACCCTGATCACCCTATGAACGATTCGATCGCGGACAACATGTTGACCCGGCTCGCACGGCTGGCCCGTCTCCGGATCGATCCCGACGAGGCGGCCGGTTTCTCCGAAAAGCTGGAGCTGGTGATCGAGAGTTTGCGGCGGCTGAATGAACTTGAGCTGGACGATGTCGAACCGATGACGCACGCCGATGCGGGGCGCAACCGGCTTGATGAGGACGAGCCGGGACCCGCCATGTCCCTGGATGCGTTGTTGCGGAATGCGCCGGTAACGGAAGGCCGTCACATTGCCGTACCCAGGATCATTGATTCCGGATCAGGCGATGAGCAGGTTCCAGGTGGCGGTGATGGGGGTGGTGCGTGACGGCCATGCCGCAGACGACCATTTCGGCGTACGTGGAAGCCGTCCGGTCCGGCAGGACGACCGCGCGGCAGATGATCGACGTGACGCTCGGGGCGATCGAAGCGGCAAATCCGAAGCTCAACGCCTACCGGGAAGTGTTCCCGGAGGAGGCCCGCGCCGCCGCCGACCGGATCGATGAGCGCATCGCGCAGGGAGAGAATCCCGGACCGCTCGCGGGAGCGCCGATTTCGATCAAGGACAACATCGCGACCACGCTCGGGCGCACCAGCGCGGGTTCGAAGATGCTCGCGGACTACCGCAGTCCCTTCGACGCGACGGTCGTCGAGCGGTTGACGAAAGCCGGGGCGATCATCGTCGGCAAGGTGCAGTGCGATGAGTTCGGCATGGGCTCATCCGGAGAGAACTGCGCCTTCGGCCCGACGCGCAACCCGCATGATGACCGGCGCGTGGCCGGTGGATCCTCCAGCGGCAGCGCGGCGGCGGTTGCGGCCGGGCTCGGCCTGGCGTCCATCGGCAGTGACACCGGCGGATCGGTGCGGCTGCCGGCGTCGTTCTGCGGCGTGGTAGGCGTGAAGCCGACGTACGGCCGCGTGTCGCGGTACGGCCTGGTCGCCTACGGATCGAGTCTGGATTGTATCGGCCCGATCACGAACTCCGTCGCCGATGCCGCGACGCTGCTCCGGATCATGGCCGGCCACGATCCTCGCGATGCGACGAGCTCCACGCGAGAGGTTTTTGATCTGGTGACCGAGGTCGATCAACCCGGCAGGTCGATACGGCTGGCCGTGCCGAAGAAGGCGCGGTCGGATCAGAACGACGAGGCGGTGAACGACGCTTTTGCGCGGGTGGTGGATCACTTCCGCGAGAGCGGAACGGAAATCATCGAGGTCGACTTTCCCCTGGCGGACTACGGACTGGCGACGTACTACGTCCTCGCTCCGGCCGAGGCATCGAGCAACCTCGAGCGGTACGACGGCATCCGGTACGGTCACCGCGCCGAGCCGGTGACCGGGGAGTCGCTCGAAGAGCTCTACGCTCGATCGCGCGGTGAAGGGTTCGGCGAGGAAGTCAAGCGGCGGATCATGCTTGGCACGTTCGTTTTGTCCGCGGGATACCACGACGCCTACTACCTGAAGGCTCTCAAGGCCCGTCGCCTCATCCACGATGCGTTCACCGATATCTTCCGGAGCTGTGACGCGATGCTCACGCCGACCGCCGCCATGCCGGCGTTCCGGATCGGCGAGCGTGCCGATCCGATTCACATGTACCTGTGCGACCGGTACACGGTCAACGCCAACATTGCCGGTCTCTGCGCGATGTCCCTGCCCGCCGGGATGATCGACCTTGATGGATCCGCTCTCCCCTTCGGCGTGCAGTTGCAGGCACCGAAGTTCGCGGAATCAAGCATGTTGCGGATCGCCCAGCAGTTTGAGCAATCCCGGCCATCGATGGTCGGCCGCGGACCTGGTTCATGAACAGGGGAGTTGAATGGTGAACAGCAGTCGGCGCAATCCTGATTCTTCCCTGTGCCTCGGCATCGATCTGAGCGGCACGAACCTGCAGGCTGCGCTGGTGGATGAGCAGAACGTGATTCATGCGCGTTCCTGGCGGCGGACGCTGGCCCGTGAGGGCAGCGAAGCGGTGCTGGGGCGGATCGAGGAGGCCGCGCGGGACGTCTGCGCGGAGGCGGGTTGTGAACTGGCCGCGATTCCCGCGGTCGGCATCGTTTCGCCGGGCGGAATCGATCATGCCTCCGGCGTGGTGCTCGATGCGCCGAACCTCGGCTGGACCGATCTGCCGCTGCGCGACCTCTTGCAGAAGCGGCTGGGACGGCCGGTGATCGTCGAAAATGACGTCAACGGAGCCGCCTGGGGCGAGTTCACCGCACGCCAGGGGCGGGACGCCGCTGCCGGCGATCTTCTCGGCGTCTGGGTCGGAACCGGCGTCGGGGGTGGCCTGATTCTCAACGGAGCGATTCACCACGGGCCGTTCAGCACCGCCGGCGAGATCGGCCAGACGGTGATCGCGCCGCAGGAGCGAACCGGTTCGCGGACGGTCGAAGATCATGCCAGCCGGACGGGCTTTTCACGGTTTATTCGCGGGCAGCTTGAGGTGGCCGATGACTCGGTTCTCCGGGCCGCGGTCGATCCGGAAACCGGAATCGTCCCCGCCCCGGAGTTCCAGCGGGCGTGGACCGGTGGCGATGATCTCGCCGGCCGGACGGTGGCGCGGATGTCCACCGCCCTCGGTACGGCGATCGCGAACACGGTGACGCTGCTCGCCATCGACCGCGTGGTGATCGGAGGCGGGGTGACCGAAGTGTTGGGCGAGCCGTTTCTCCGCCTGATCCGGGCGGTCTTCGAGGAGAACGTCTTTCCGGAGCGCTGCCGGTCCTGCGCACTGGAGTTGACCCGGCTCGAGGCGGATGCGGGCCTTGTCGGCGCCGCGATGCTCGCAAGGGCGGAGTTCGCCGCCTGAATCGGGACCGGCTCCCGCGGGCGTGGCGTCTACAATCCCCGCATGCCGAAGAATCCGCGTTTTGAGATTGTCAGTGAGTACGAGCCGACCGGTGATCAGCCGGTGGCCATCGAACAGCTTACCCAGCGGATTGGCGGCGGTGAGCGGTTCTCGACGCTGCTCGGCGCGACCGGGACGGGCAAGACCTTCACGATGGCGAACGTCATCGAGCGGGTGCAGAAGCCGACGTTGATCCTGAGCCACAACAAGACGCTGGCGGCCCAGCTGTACGAGGAGATGAAGGAGCTCTTTCCGAACAACGCGGTGAGCTATTTCGTCAGCTACTACGACTACTACCAGCCGGAAGCGTACATTCCGCAGCGGGACATCTACATCGAGAAGGACGCGTCGCGCAATGATGATCTCGATCGCCTGCGCCTGGCGGCGACGAGCAACCTGCTCTCGCGGCGCGATGCGATCGTGGTGGCGTCGGTCTCGTGCATCTACGGTCTCGGTTCACCGGCCGCGTACAAGGAGCGCGTGCTGCCCCTGATCAGGGGCACCACCGTCGTGCGCCGCGAACTGCTGCTCGCCCTGGCGGACATGCAGTACGTGCGGAACGAGATCGAGTTCAAGCGCGGTACGTACCGAGTCCGCGGCGATGTCATCGAAGTCCACCCCGCCTACGAGCAGTTCGCGGTGCGGGTGGAACTCTTCGGCGACGACATCGACCGGATCGAGCTGATCAACCCCGTGACCGGCGAAGTGCTCGCGCAGGAATCGCACGTGTTCATCTTCCCGGCCGTGCACTACGTCATGCCGGAGAATCAGCTCGAAGCGTGCCTGAAGAGCATCCGCGCGGAACTGGATGAGCGTGTGCTGGAACTCAGGCACGAGGGCAAGCTGCTGGAAGCGCAGCGGCTGCTCGCGCGGACGAAGTACGACCTGGAGATGATAGAGGAAGTGGGGTATTGCTCGGGTATCGAGAACTACGCCTCGCATATGGACGGTCGCCCGCGCGGCGCCCGACCCTACTCCCTGCTCGATTACTTTCGCCACGTCCCGGAATGCGATCCGAACGAGTGGATGATGTTCATCGATGAGTCGCACGTGACGATCCCCCAGGTGCGGGCGATGTACAACGGCGACCGGGCCCGGAAGCAGGTGCTCGTCGATCACGGCTTCCGTCTGCCGAGCGCGATGGAGAACCGGCCGCTGAAGTTCGAGGAGTTCGAGGAGATGGTGCCGCAGCTCGTCTTCGTCAGCGCGACCCCGGGGCCTTGGGAACTGGAGAAGTCCGGCGGAGAGTTCGTCGAGCAGGTCATCCGTCCGACCGGATTGCTGGATCCGGTCATCGAGATCAAGCCCGCCCGCGGCCAGGTGCCGGACATCATCGAACAGTGCCGGGAGCGCGTGGGGCGGGGCGACCGCGTTCTGGTGACGGTCCTGACGAAGAAGCTCGCGGAGGACCTGACGAACTACCTGCACGACCAGGACCTGAAGGTGCGCTACCTGCACAGCGAGATCGACACGCTCGAACGGCTGGAGATTCTGCGTGAACTGCGTCAGGGCGATTTCGACGTGCTGGTGGGGGTTAATCTGCTGCGCGAAGGGCTGGACCTGCCGGAGGTTTCGCTGGTGTGCATCGTCGATGCGGACAAGACGGGTTTTCTCCGCAGCGAGACGAGCCTGATTCAGACCATCGGCCGCGCGGCGCGGAACGTCGATGCGAAAGCGGTCATGTACGCCGACCAGGTCACGCCGCAGATGCAGGCCGCCATTGATGAGACCGAGCGGCGGCGCGAGAAACAGGTGGCCTACAACGACCGGCACGGAATCACCGCGACGACGATCAAGAAGGCGATCCGGCGGGGGATGGAGCTGGAGCTCAAGGCCCGCCGCACGGCCCTCAAGGCCGTGGCCGGCCCCGCGCGGGAAGAGGAGTACGACCGCGAGGAACTGCTGGAGATGCTCGAGGCGGAAATGCTCGAAGCCGCGGCGGGACTGGAGTTTGAGAAGGCCGCGAAGCTGCGCGACCGGATCGCCGAGATCAGGGACGCGCCGGACTACGGCGATGGACGGAAGTTCTCCCGAAGCGATGTTGCGAATGAAAAGCCGAAACCCGGCGAAGCGAGGTCCCGGGCGGGTATCTCCGGGCGCAAGCAGCGCAAGCCGACCACACGGCGGTAGGCTCGTTCAGGCGTCGTTTCCATCGCGGGGGCCATCGCGGGCCCCACTTCGGGATTGCGTCGCGCCGGACGGCTCGACATCCTCCGGATGCAGGGCGTTTCGGACCGCTTCCAGCAGCTGGCTGGCCTGAAACGGCTTGAACAGGAAGGTGCTGAGGCCCTCCTGAGATGAGCGCACGATTGAATGGTGCGGATCGTAGCCGAACCCGGTCATCAGGATCACCGGTGTCTCTTCGTTCTTGGCTTTCGCGGCGCGGAAGACCTCGTACCCGTTTCGGTCCGGCATGCGGATATCCGAGATGACCAGGTCAAACGGATCGGCGGACCTGTCGATGCGGTCAATGGTCTCGCCGCCGGTCGCGCAGGTGACGACCTTGCATCCCTTCTGGGTCAGGATCGTGGAGATCGTGTCACGAATGTTGGTCTCGTCGTCGGCAACGATGATCCGCTTGTTGCGCATCTGCGGGTCAACTTCATGGCGCCGAAGCTCCTGTTCCGCCCCGAGAATGGTCTTCGGCCCCTGCGTGCAGGAGACGACCCGGTCACGCATGTCCTCGGCCACCTGCCGGAGCGCGACCACTTCCTGCCGAACTTCCCGGGGAAGATCCTTGCGGTTGGTCAGTGAGTCGATGCGATCGCTCAGATCGTGCAGCGGATCGTTCAGTTCCTGAATGACATTGTCCGCCATGCGCTCGTTGGTGGTGTAGCGTTCCACGACCATGAGGTCGAGAATATTCATCGCGATCGCCACGTAGCGGCCGAAGATCTCCGCGAAGCGCCGGTCGTTTTCATCAAAGACGTTCGGAGTGTAGGACTCCGCGTTGAAGACGCCGATCACCTGGTCGTGGAGAAAGAGCGGGACCGTCAGCGCGCTGCGCGCGTTGTCCAGTCCCTCGCGGTAGAGGGGATCCTTGCGGGTGTCGGGGCAGATGTAGCTCTCTCCCGACGCCGCGACGTAACCGGAGATTCCGTTTCCCTCGCGGCCGGCGTGCATGACCTCACCGATCTTGAGCGGGGCGAGACCGACGGCAATCACCAGCTCGAGCTGGCTGGTCTCCTTGTTGAGCAGACGGATTTCGAAGTTGTCGAAATGCAGCAGCTCCTGCACGTAGTGGACGATCTTCTCCTCGAGCCACTTGAGCCGTTCGGCCATGTTCATCTTCGCGATGGTGGCCGATTCAATTTTCATCAGCTCGGATCCGGCGGCATCGATCGCGTCGAGCTTGTTCTGCAGTTGCCGGTTCGCGGTGACGTCCCAGAGGACGCCGATGATCGCTGCCGGTCCGGGGCCCTCCGACCGCCCGAGGTGGTCGGCCATCACGGGTGTGACCTCCAGTTCGTAGGTCTTCGCTCCGTAGTCGA
>SLDM01000187.1 GCA_007125255.1 Phycisphaerales bacterium | reverse complement strand
CGGATTGTAGCACGCTCCGGGCGAAATTGGCAAACGGCGATCGGGGCAGCCGGGTCACCGGCACGAAGCGAAGGTGGCGCGATTGATCCGGGCGGCGCGTGCCGCACGTGCGCACGAATGCCCCGGGATCGACCGGCGGAATACGTGCCGCAACAAGCGTCGCGGAGCAGACAAAAAATGGGCCGGCAAGAGGGCCCCCACACGCCCTCAGCCGGCCTGTTCCTGTTCCACCACCAGGGTGGTGTTGATCTCTTCCACCGGAACCTCCTGAAGCTGGCCGCCGGGCCAGATGATCTGGAGCGACTCGATGGCGTCGAGGTCATGGGCGCCGAGCCCGAAGGTGATCGGCAGCTCGACCTGGGAGAGATAACTGCGCGTCGGCATGACGGTCCGCCGCTGCGTCAATCCGTCGACGGTCAGCTCGACCTGGGCGCCGATCGCATCGCGATTGGCGGTGGTGCCGATGAGACGGATGCGGAGCCAGTGGTGGTCGTTCTCTCGATCGTTCCGCAAGAGCAGCGCGGGCCCGTCGATCTGGGTCAGGACGATGTCGAGGTCGCCATCGCCGTCGATATCCGCATACGCCGCGCCGCGGCCGACAATCGGAGTCGCCAGGTCACCGATACGATCACGGGCGATCTCCACGTAGGTCGAGGCGTGTTCCGGACCGGCGTTCCAGAAGAGCTGGGCCGGCTGGCGGTAGTGCTGTGAAGATTGAATCTGGTTGATCGTGTCTTCAATGTGGCCGTTGGTCTGAAAGAGATCCAGCCGTCCGTTCAGATCGAAGTCGAAGAAGAACAAGCCGAAGGTCAGCGCGATGCGCGTGGGCGATCCGATTCCTTCGATCGTGGCATCGTCCGTGAAGCGTGTCGTCGCGCCGGAAGAGACGTAGAACGAGGTCATCTCGTTGGAAAAGTTGCCGATCCCCACGGCGATGTGGTCATCATTCCGGAAATGCGCTGCATCGATGCCCATCGCGCCCGTCACGCTTCCGTCACCCGCGAACGCCACGCCGGATCGCAGCCCGATCTCATCGAACGTGCCGTCCCCGTTGTTTCTGAAGAGGAAGTTCTGGGTGGTATCGTTGGCGACGAAGATATCAAGAAGGCCGTTCTGCTCGAAATCGGCGAAGGCGAGGGCCAGGGCCTTGCTCAAGGGAAGGCCGGTCGCGGGATTGACCGGTCGGACGCCCGCTTCCTCGGAGATGTCCCGGAAGGTCCCATCGCCCTGGTTGCGGTAGAGCTGACTGTGCTCCCCCTGGTAGTTGGTCGGCGGCCCGTAGGCGCGGTCGCGGCCGTTGAGGGTGAAGTTGAGATCGATATCAATGTCGCGCGACCACTTGACGTAGTTGCAGACGAAGAGATCGAGGTCGCCGTTGTTGTCCATGTCGAAGAAGCCGGCACTCGTGCTCCAGATGTCCGCGCCACCGGCCAGACCCGCTTCTTCCGTGGCCTCCTCGAACCGGCCGCCGACATTGCGGAAGAAATGATTCGGCCCGACGGCGGTCATGAAGAGATCGACGTTCCCGTCGTTGTTGTGATCGCCGACCGCGACGCCCATGCCGTAGAAGCTCACATCAAGCCCGGCGGCTCCGGTGACATCGGTGAACATGCCCGTGCCGTTGTTCTCGTAGAGCTTCATCGTCGGCGGCGTGCCGGCGAATTCGTCATGCGGCCAGGGGGCGCCGTTGATGAAGAGCAGATCCTGGTGGCCATTGTTGTTGTAATCGAAGAACGCCACCCCGCCCCCCATCGTCTCGGGAAGCAGCTTCTCACCGGTCGCGCCGCTGAAATGGACGTAGTCGATGCCGGCCTCTTCGGCGATGTTGGTGAATGGCGCCTCGGGAACGATGACATCGCTGCGATCGAGCGCGCCGATCTCCCCGGGATCCTTCTCAAGAATCTCCTCAACCACTGCGATCTCGCGCGTCAGCCAGAAGACCAGACCGCCCACGAGCACAACGATGATCAACAGGATGACCAGCGACCAGCGAAACGCGTGGCCGATGATTGCATCGTCTGCGGGAACGAACTCTTCACTCTCCGTACTCGTCCCCGTCTCCCTTCCCGAATTCGGATCGCGATGTTCCGGTGGGTCGTTCTTCGGGTTCCTGGACGGCGACTGGGGGTGCGTCGGGTGGCTCATGGGTATCAAAGTCCTCTGCCTGCGCTGCGTCGGGTAACTCGTAGGCGCCGGGGCGCTGGAGGTCGTAGATCACCACCGACTCGGCGGCGTGGTTGGCCCAGGGATACTTTCGTCTTGCCGCGGCGATGGCGATATCACGGGCATTGTCGTCCGGACGATACCGATCGTATTCCCGGCGATGCGTGTTCGAGCGTTCTTCCTCGCCGAGCTCGGAGTAGATCAGGGACAGGTTGTAGTGAGCGCCGGTGTTCTCGAGATCGTAGTACAACGCCTCGTGCAGAACGCCTTCGGCCTCCCGCAGCAACGCGACCCGCGCCTCGCGACGCTCGGCGCCGCGCTCCTGCCGGGCGCGCTCATAAAGTGTGCGGCCGAGTTCGACGAGGACGCGGTAGTCCCTGGCGAAATCAAAGTCGCGACCGGAGGCCTGCTCAAACCCGCCGGCGATCACCTGCCGGAAGTTCTCGATCGCCTGATCCAGATCGCCGTTCTCCTTGGCGACACGACCGGCGAACCAGAGCAGGGTCCAGGCATTGGCCGGCGGATCAAAATCCCGCGCCCGGCGCAGGGCGTCCGGCGCTTCGTGGGTGACCCGGCCTTCGCGGAGGTAGACCCGCGCGAGGTTCATCGGGCCATCCGGACGGTCGAGTTCTTCAACCCGCGCGAACGCCTCCTCCGCCTGGCGCAACTGCCCGCGGCCCGCTTTGAGCAGAAGCCCGATCCCGTAATCATTCCACCGCTGCCATTCGGGAATGATCGAGGCGTTGTTGCGCGGCGCGGGTTCGCCGCCGGCCACCGGGAAGGTCACGCGATCCTCCGCCATCAGCGTGATGGGAAGGTCGTTGACGTAGTTGGGATCGCCCATCACCAGGGCCATGTACTCGGTGTCGAACTTGCGGTACTTCAGCCGCGCTT
>SLDM01000406.1 GCA_007125255.1 Phycisphaerales bacterium | reverse complement strand
CTCGGTGAATCCACGGTGAAACTCGAGCCGTTCGAGTATGCGGCGATCATCGTGCAGTAGCGAGTACAGCAGGAGAATCGATTGCACCATTCGTACGCCGAAGCCGCGGGGCAGGAACAGCACAACCTGTGTCTCGCAGCCGCGCTGCTCGGATGGCCTTGCCGAGAAGAGGACATGGAATCGCAACGGCGCTGTCACCGTCAGCCATGCCAGTCCCGCCCCGATTGTGGTGAAACGTGCGTTGACACCGCGCTGGCGCGACCCCGTCAGGAACGCCAGCAATCGTGAACGTGGTCTTCCTGATATGAGCAGTGACAATGTTCGTTCATCGGGTTGCTCCAGTATCGGCGTCCTGGTTGGAGTCACTCCGTGCAGCGCCTCAAAGTGTGCAGCATCAAGTCCGTTCCCGATGACGAGATCGGGGTGGCAGTTGATGTGTTGCGATGGCGGAAGCAGGCGGCGAAATGCATCAGGTGCGTCTTCATCGGGCAATCCGGGCAGGTCGAAATGCGGCGTTGCGCCGTTGAACAACCAGATCAGACCGTATCTCTCCACGACGGGGTATCGCCGGGTTGAGCGACCTGGGGGCGTCTCATGACCCGGCGCGGTGATGCACTTGCCTTCCGCGTCATACGTCCAGTGGTGGAAGGGACAGCGCAGACAGTCGCCGATGACCTGCCCCTGACCGAGATCAGCGCCGAGATGAGGACACCGCGCATCCATGGCGTGAGGGCGACCAGTGGTATCACGCCAGAGCACAATCTTTCGCCCAAGCAGATTCACCGTCTTCGCGCGACCGCTGGCGAGTTTCTTCGCCCGCGCGGCGACATACCAGGACTGAACCACAACATCGAAATTGGCAAACTGGCTGCTCTGCTGGTGTGAACTGCCATGTCTCAACGCTGATTCGATCATGGCCATCACTCGGTCCCCCTGACCGTGAGTGCGACGGCATGCGCTGATGCCTTGCTGGACGCCTGGCGCAGCGGCAGTCGCAATCGCGGCATTTCCGTCATCCAATCGCACGTGTAGAACTTGTGCAGGTTATGCGCATAGCGCCGATAGCCGTAGTTGGTCACGATCGCGATGTGCAGTGGCGCGGCGGTGTGGCGCAGACGCCGCGCGATGTTCCTCCAACTGTACGCGTGCTTCCAGGCATGCTCCGTGCCGCGTTCGAGCTCGGCGACACTCATCCGAGCGGGTTGGAAGACGACGTGCTGCCCATCGTATCGCTCCCAGTTGCGGGTGAGGATGCGGCCTTCACGCTCCATCCGTTGGTAGAGCGGCGTGCCGGGAAACGGCGTGACAATCGCGAAGCGCGGCAGATCGATGGCGGTATCTACCGCGAACTGCGCGGTCTTCTCGAAGACGTCCGGCTCATCACCGTCGAGACCGAACACGAAACACCCCTGCAGGGCAATCCTCCGCTCGTGCAATCGTTCGACGACGCGGGCATAGTCCTCCGGCCGATTGAATCCCTTGCGCGACTGGCGGAGATTGCGCGGCGAGATCGACTCCAGACCCATCAGCAAGCCCCGGCACCCGCTCTCCGCCGCCAGATCGAGCAGTGGGAGGTCGTCGCATAACAGTGTCGTGGCCAGACCGAACCATTGAATGTTGAGCGGCGTGAGCGCGGTGAACAGTTCGCGCGCATAGGCCTTGTCGGCGATGATGTTCAAATCCACGAAGATCGCCTTGCGCGACTTCATGCGCCGGAGGTCTTCGACGATGTGCGCGGTCGGCTTCTGCAAGGGCGTGCGCCCCCATGCAGTCGGAACAACACAGAAATCGCAGTTGTGGATGCATCCGCGTGTTGCTTCAAACACGTGGGGCGTGAGATATCGCCAGCGCGGCAACAGGTTGCGGTCGGGAAGGGGCGAGACCGCGAGATCGAGATCAGGCGCCTGGTCGTAGCGCGGCTGCATTTCACCGCGCGCGAAATCACGCAGTAACTGCGGCCAGGTTTCCTCGGCATAGCCGACAACAATGGCTTCAGCGTGCGGCTGGGCATCTTCCGGGATGAGCGTCACGTGCGGCCCGCCCAGAACGACAGGAATGTTGCGCTTCCGGAACTGGGCAGCGAGGGCATACGCGCGCGTTGCCGTGCCGGTGATGACCGTCATGCCAACGAGGTCAACGTCAATGAGGGGATCAACGTCCTGAATACCTTCATCCAGACAGACAATCTCGGCATCAACATCGTTCGGCATGAGTGCCGCAAGTGTCGGCAGCGTCAGCGGCATGTACCGCAGTGATTGGCCGAAGATCCCGCCTCGGTGCCGATAGAGCGGCCCTTTCGGCGAAATGAGGGCGATCCTGAGCCGTCCGGTCCCACGCGGTTCTGAGTGCTGGATCATGACCCCTCTCCTCACTGAGCATCGCAGACAAACGAGTCGATACGGGCTCTGCGAATCGCCGGTCGCCGGTCAAGCATCGGTCCCGGAGTCTTCTTCTCATCGTTCGCCGGATGCACTTCGTGGCTGGCTCGTCGCAAGGTGAAGCAGAACGATCAGGGCGATCGCGAGCAGGGCAAAGAAGGCGGCGTTGAGCCATAGCCGACCTGCATCCAGGCCGAACGCAACCTGAAGCTCGTTCTGATGGACGATACGTTGGCCGGCGCGGATCAGCATCACGCCGGCGAACCCATACACCAGGACCCGATAGCGCAGCGGATCGATGGCCGCCGCGATCCCGACCACCCCGAAGCCGAGCATGAAGACGCCGAGAATGCGCGCGAGATAGGAGAGTTCATCCGTCCACACCATGCTGGCGCCGTAGGCCGCTTCCATCTGCTGCTGGAAAGCGGGAGAGATCATGATTCCCCCTCCGATGATGATGTGTGACGCGCACACCACCCAGAGCAGCACCTGAAGAATACGGAGCGATTGTCCGTTCATGGCCACTTCTCCTGCGTGTTGTCTGAACCACCTTCCCTTTGCCGGACATCATACTGAAACCTGGATGAGGAGAAAGGTCGGGGAGAAAGTGACGGAGTGACGAAGTGACGAAGTGACGGAGGGAAGGCACGGAGGCACGGAGCAGTGGGTGAGTTCGGCG
>SLDM01000160.1 GCA_007125255.1 Phycisphaerales bacterium | reverse complement strand
GCTCAGCCATGCGTGATCCTCTTGAGGAAAAAGCGTCGGGGTATCGTGACGGAACCGCCGACGAATTGCAACGCGGCGGGGCGGGATCGACTCAGCCCGCGCGGGACGAACCCGCTTCCGGCATCCACCACGCCGCGGCGCTGCCCGCCAGGGCGATCACGATCAATACGACGATCAGCACCTGGACGGTAAAGAGATCGGCGATCACGCCCAGCCCGGCGGCGGCGACCATCGCGATACCCACGATCGTGTTCGACAGGGCGACCCACGTCGGGCGATCATCCTTCGGCGAGGCGTCGATGATCCACGTCTTGCGGCCCAGGCGGATGCCGCCGTGCGCGAGCCCGATCAGAAGAAAGACCAGGCCGTACACGTAGGCGTTCTGCCAGACTTCGGGCAATGCATCGAAGAAGAGCGCGAACAGCCCCGCCCCGCCGGCGATCACTCCCGCGACGATCATCACCCCCCGGCTGGAGCGGTCGGCGAATCGGCCCCAGACGGGACTGGAAAGAATCTCCGCCAGACTCACCGCGATGATGAAAATCCCCAGCGCGCTGGAGTCAATCGGATCGAGCGATCGCGCGTGCAGGGCGTAGAAGGGAATCGACAGCTCGACGCCGGTCAGCAGGCACCGCGCGATGATGAACCGGCGGATGCTCGACTCCCGTTTGAGCAGCGTCCAGCCACCTCTCAGTTCGGTAAGGACCGTTCGGCTCCCGTCGCTGGCGCCGGGCGGCTCGGCCATGAGGGCAAACAGGATCGCCCCGAGCGCCCAGAGTACAGCCGCGATCACGATGAGCAGAATGTAAACGCCGACCGCATCGTCATTCTCCACGGTCTGGCGCAGGATCAACCCCGCCCCCAGCGCGAGCAGGCCGCCGAGGCTTGCCCGCAGTGCCAGCATGCGGCCGCGGCGTCCCTTGCTGATGGTCTTGCCCACCACGTCGCTGAAGGAGACCGATCCCACACCGCTGGCGATTGAAAAGATCAGCAGCATCGAGACGACCGCGAACCCGGCCCCGAGCGGGGGAAGCAGCGCCACTCCGAGGGCCATCAGCACCAGCGCGATCGCCTGGGTGATCCCCGCGGCGACCCAGAACCACTTGCGCACCGCCTGACGGCGAATCGCCCCGGCAACCATCATTTGCGGCGCGAGCGACCCCGCCCGCCGGATCGGCACGAGCCAGCCGGCCAGAAAAGACGGCGCCCCGATCGCCGACAGGAGCCACGCAAGGACCAGCCCCGGCGAGGCGAGCTGCTCGGCCAGCTTGGTCGCCATGCCGTTGCCGACGTTCAGAAAAAAGTTGCGCGGCTGGTGGCGACACGCCGACTCGGAGATCTCCTCGCACAGGCGGTCTTCATCATCATCCCCGGTCACGAATGCGTATGCGCGACCGAGCGAGGTCTGGTCCATGGGGGCAGATCATACTGCGCCGCGCTGGCCGTCGATCGACCGGCCGCGCCACGGATTGGTGGCGGCAGCGGGCGGGGCGGCGGGACAGGGGGGGTTGCCCTGACTCCGGGGCGTCGCGCGAGAATTGGGCTCAGTGAGAATCGGGCTCAGACGGAGTTCCCGTAGCGCACCCACATCAGGGACAAGCCCTCCGGGGTGAAGGTCGCGCCGGCCCGGGTGCGATCCTTCGAGGCGATGATTCGATCAATCTCATCGGGCGAGATCCGGCCCCGCCCGACCTCGATCAGCGTGCCCATGATGATGCGGACCATGTTGTGCAGGAAACCGCTGCCGGAGATATCCAGTCTCAGCCGGTAGGTTGCAAGGGGCTCGATCGCGCACTGGTGAATCGTGCGCACCGTGTGCTCGCGACCGTGGTGCACCCGGGTGAACGCGGCAAAGTCATGCTCACCAACAAACCGCGCCGCGGCATCGCGCATCGCCTCGACATCCAGCGCGTAAG
The DNA here is from genome assembly GCA_007125255.1 of Phycisphaerales bacterium. Classification (GTDB taxonomy): domain Bacteria; phylum Planctomycetota; class Phycisphaerae; order Phycisphaerales; family SM1A02; genus SKZB01. The sequence goes on along the minus strand of SLDM01000160.1, from coordinate 1,142 downwards.
CGGTCCAGCTGGTCGTCCGCCGATCGAAAAGCGGGACGTGCCCGCCGGCCGCACAACTGTGGGCGAGGCGGTACCGGTATCCCTTGCTCGTGCAATCCGCGATCGGATCAAAGTCATCCGCGACCACGTCCGCGCGGCGAACCTGGACATCGGGGGGCAGGCGACCGGTCAGTGCCCGCGGCAGCCGCTCGACGGGAATCAATCGCCCGCTGGTAAACGCGGCGACCTGGCCCCGGGCATGAACGCCGGTGTCCGTTCGTGAGGCCCCGGTGACGATGACCGGCTCCCGGACCACGGCGCGGACCGCCTGCTCCAGAACACCCTGCACGGTGCGCAGTGGTTCCCGATCCGGCGGCTCCTGTTTCTGCCAGCCGTGAAAATCGGTTCCGTCGTACGCAACTTTCAACTTGTACCGGGGCATGGACCGCAGTGTAGCCGGCGTCGGTGGCGTCAGCGTTCCCTTCTGACCCCGCGCCCGCGGCAAGGTTCACCCGGAACATCAGTCGATGAGCAGACGGGGGTTGCTCCACCGCAAGACCGTGTGAATCGGACCGGCACCGCCCTGCTTCAGTTCGATCGTCAGCTCCGTACCGTCGAGGACTTCGTTCACGGTCATCTCCGGTCGATCCCGGTCGAGCTTCTCACGAAGAACTTCGCGGTCGTCCACGCGGATGATCAGGGTCATCTCAGTCCATTGCCGCGCCCGGTCGGGAATGCTCACTTCCGAGGCAAAGCGGGCTGCGCCGCTCGGCAGCGCGTAGCGCACCGTGATCGGACCCGACAGGGTCATGCTCGAGCGCGGGGCATGCCGGCCGATACCCTCGACGATCGGCTCCGGCAGGCGATAGCGGGTCTCGGGACCCTCAATGGACAACGGCGCCAGGTCGGTCAACATCCGCATCCGCTCGGTATCAAGGATGATCGCCAGCAGGTCATCCAGTGAAACGGTCTGCTCGCCGCGGCTCTCCTCCCGGGTGAGAACCTGAGCCCAGCGTCCATCTTCGCTGGTGAGCTGCTGCGCCTTCAGGATCGTGCCATCGCCGAACCACGCCCACGTGCCCCGCATCGGGCGGACCGGGTTGAGCAGCGTCGCCGCCGCCACCCGCTCCCGGGGAATGCTTGAAACTTCCGGCCCGTCGCCG
>SLDM01000459.1 GCA_007125255.1 Phycisphaerales bacterium | reverse complement strand
CTTCGTGACCTGCGGCGTGACGAGCGGATTCGATCCGAAGACCGACCTGGCCCGCATCTTCTGGAACCAGCTTTCCGTGCTCGGATCGACGATGGGAGACATGGACGAGTTCCGCGAGATCACCGCGCTGCTCGTCTCCGGGGCCATCGAGCCGGTAATCGACACCGTCTACACCCCCGACCAGGCGAGATCGGCGTACGAGCGGCTCGAGGCGGGCGAGCAGTTCGGCAAGCTCGTCATCAACTGGGGGTGAGCCGGGGCGCTCGCTCACTCTGACGGGGCGGCTGAGGAAACGTCGGATTGAATCAGCCGCACCTTGCCGCTGGGATCGGTGGGGATCCCGTCAACGATGCGGAGATGGATCCTGACCTGTTCGCCGACCAGTTCCCGGATGGATGAGACGACTCGCTCCCGATCCCTTTCGGCAAGCGGTGCGTGCAGGACCAGACGGATCTCGAGGGTATCCAGGGCCGTCTGGTGAATCTGGTACTGACGGATCTCCGGCCGATCCCGGTAGATCGCCATGCCCACGGCGAGCCCGTGGACGGCGCCTCCGCCGGGCAGCGGGAGCAGGTCCGCCACCCGGCCGGTAATCGAGCGGATGCTGCGGTAGGGAAGTGGCGGCGCGACCGTGTCTTCGAGCTCCACCAGATCGCCGAGCCGGTACCGCACGAACGGCATGGCGTCGGCGAGGGTGTGGGTCACCATGATTTCGCCCCGTGGGGAGTGTTCGACGATCAGGTAATCCTCGTTGATGCGCCGTCGACCCTCCGGATCCTCCTGCGCGATGTTGCCGACCTCCATGCAGCCGTAATGCTCGACGACCCGGCATCCAAAGGCCCGCGCGATCGTCTCCCGCTGCGTCGCGTGGAGCTTCTCCGCGTCCACGACGATCAACTTCAGCCGGGGCACGCGCAGGCGATGGTCCAGCTCCAGGACGTGCAGCGCGATGGTGTGAACCGCGGAGACGTAGCCGTGCAGGTATACCGGGTCGGTCCGCTCGATGACGCGCAGAGCCTCGGCGAGGCGCTGTTCACTCAGGTCATAAGCGGAGATGATGCGGGTCCGGTTGAACCAGTCGCGGGCCTTCAATGCGAGGTTGGTGCGCAGCCGCACCGCCCCGAAGGCGAAGCGGTGGGCATCGCCCCAGATCAGCACGCGCGGGTCGCCCGGCCGGACGCCGTGGCGCCAGAGCGCGCGGACGTTGCAGGCATACGAATAGTCCCGCGCCCGGGCGTGCGTCAGCAGATCAAACGGCTGGCCGCTTGACCCGCTCGTCCGGTTCCGGCGCAGCGTATGGGGAGCAAATGCTTCGGAGCGGAACGCCTCCGGCTGTTCGATGTAGTCTCGTTTGGAAACGATGGGCAGATCTTCAAATCGGATCTCTTCGGGGCGATCGACCTGCTGATCCTTCGCCCAGTGGCGGTAGTAGGGAACGTGCGCGATCAGGTGCCCGAGCAACGACTGCCACCGCGACTGCTGCAGCGCGAGGAGTTGATCCCGGCTCGCGCGCTCGACGGCCGCACACTCCGGCCACTGCGACTCGAGGTAAGGGTGCGCGTGGCGATCCTTGAGATAGATCCGCCAGGTCCGGCACGCGGCGCGGTACCGCGGCGGAAGGGGCGGTGCCGGGGAGGCGTCGGTTGTCGGGCGGCGGGGATCGGCCATGGGCGGAAGGGATCTCAGCGATCGGGAGGGCGGCGGATCTCGCCGATAGCCGCATTGTTGGCCGCGGGGGACGTTCGTCAACCTCGCTCAGCGGCGAAGAGAGGACGGAATGGGCCCCGGCCCGGCACGGGGAACGCCGAATCAGCGTACAATTCGGGCCGTATGAGCCGCGAAAAACGCTACATCACCACGCCGATCTACTACGTCAACGACAAGCCGCACATCGGGCACGTCTACACCACCACCCTCTGTGATGTGTACGCGCGGTGGATGCGCTTCACCGGGCGGGAGGTCTTCTTCCTGACCGGAACGGATGAGCATGCCACCAAGGTCGTCGACGCCGCGGCGGAACGGGGACTGTCCACCCAGGAGTGGGCCGATCAGAACGCGCGGGAGTTCCAGCAGGTTTTCGGCCTGCTCAAGCTGAGCAACGACGACTTCATCCGCACCAGCCAGCAGCGGCACATCGAGCGGGTCACCCGGTACGTCGGGGAACTGCTCGAATCGGGGGATGTCTACCTCGGTGAGTACGAGGGCTGGTACGACGCCGGTCAGGAAGAGTACATCCCCGAGGGCCGCGCCAAGGACCTGGACTACACGAGCCCGTTCAACGGTAAACCTCTGGTGCGCAAGAAGGAAGAGAACTACTTCTTCCGGCTCAGCAAGTACGCCGAGCCGCTGCTGGATCTGCTGGAAAACCAAAGCATCTTCCGCGTCGAGCCGGTTTCCCGCCGGAACGAGATCACCAACCGGATCAAGGACGGTCTGAACGATGTGCCGATCAGCCGCACCGGCTCCACCGGGTGGGGGATCAGGGTGCCCGGCAACGAGGAGCACACGATCTACGTCTGGATCGATGCCCTCTTCAATTACCTGAGCACCGTCGACGACGAGCCGCGGCGCCACTTCTGGCCCGCCGATGTGCACGTCACCGCCAAGGACATTCTCTGGTTTCACGCGGTGATCTGGCCGGCGATGCTGCTGGCGCTGAGGAACCGCCCCGGCTACGAATGGGTCGAGCTGCCCCGATTGCTCTACGTCCACAGCTTCTGGATCTCGGAAGGTCGGAAAATGTCGAAATCGCTCGGCAATTTCATCGATCTTGACACGATCAATCGATATCTTGATGCCTACGGTCTCGATGTCCTGCGGTACTACCTCCTGACGCAGGGCCCGCTCGGCGCGACCGACGCCGACTTCGCCTCCGACCACTTCCACAACGTCTACCACACCGACCTTGTCAACACGGTGGGCAATTGCGCAAGCCGTGTTTCGGCAATGATTAACAAGTATTTCGACGGTGTGGTCCCCGAGTTGTCCACCACCGAACGCAGCCGCGTCATCGCCGATCACCATTGGCCGGAGTGGACCGCCCGGGCGGTGCAGGCGG
>SLDM01000141.1 GCA_007125255.1 Phycisphaerales bacterium | reverse complement strand
GTACACCCCGATCCCGATGTACGCGAGCAACACCAGGCCGAAGAAAAAGTCGGTCGAGAGGAGGCATCCGATCAGAACGAGCAGAAGGCTCAGCGCGAGCAACTGGCCGTAGTCCTTCGCGGTGCGGCGCTCGTAAAGCTTGATCAGGATCAACCAGAGGGCAAACTGTCCGAGCGCCGACGGCACATCCACGCCGGGCTGAAAAAGCTCCAGCGCGAGAAACATGGCGGCGGTGACCACCAGGAGGTTCGCGACCCAGCGCGGCAGCGATCGCCCGCGCGGTCCTTCGGTGAAGTACCAGCTCACCGTCGCCAGGGCGCCGGCCACCAGCAGCAATCCGACGCTCTGCTGCGCGACGCACAGCGCGACGATGCTCAACAGCACCAGCAGGAACGCGAGAAACGGAAACGACCGGAGCAGCTTCATGTCACGGTCTCCCGCCACGAGCCCTTTGCCGGCGCTGCGGACTCACCACCTCCGTCCTCACCCCCACCGGCCTTCGCTTCCGCCGCCCGCAACTGATCGAGTTGCCGGCCGGTCAGATGAACCACGTCCGATCGATCGCTGACTTCATCGATGCGGTCGGGATGAATGACCACCATGCTCGCGCGCTCGGAGAGGCGCCCGGCCGTCGGGCTCGGTGCGGCGAGCCGGGGCTGATCGAGATCGAGTCGCGCCAGCACCGCCATCAGACGGCGGAAGTGGCGATGATTGCGCCGAAGCGGCATCGGCGGCAACTCGAAGCCGTGGATCGTCAGGCCGATCTCGAACCCGGCCTGGTCGGCCATCGCGAGCAGTGAGGCGGCAAGGGTGATCGCGCGTTCTTCCAGTTCGCGTCCGGTCCTTGACTCTTTTTTGCCCAGCCGCAGATCGGCGGTCGCGCGGGTCAGGTTCAGCACCACCCGCAATCGCGGGGCACTTGGCTGCGAGCGATCGATGCTGACCAGTTGATCCAGAGACGCGGTCCGTCGCCAGGCGATCTGGCGCACACTGTCCTCCGAACGAAACTCGCGCAGCCCGTAGTAGTCATCGCCGCCCCCCGCGTGTTGCGAGACGCGCATGCCGACCGGCTGCGGCACTTCGATCGATCGCAGCAGTTCGGGCCGGAGACGATGGCGCCGGGGTTCGATCAGGACGCCGTGCGGCAGCGAGAACGTGATGGACTTCTTGATGATGCCGAAGGGGAAGGTGGTCCAGACCCGCACCTCCCGAACCAGGACGGTCCCGCGCTGCTCCGGTACGACGAGGGCTTCGCCGTGCACCGATTCTCCGCGACCGACATGCATGATCCACGCGTTGGGCATGGCCATGGCGTGTTCCCAGCCGTTGGGATCGCGCACCGGACGTTCCTCGATGTGCACGTTGAAGATCGGAATCAGACGGTTGCGATTGGTGATTTCGTAGCGGATCGACAGCAGGCTGCCGGCGGCGACGGGTTCGGGATCCATCCGGCGCAGGTGCAACCCCATCATCATGGTTCCGGAGACGACGCCGGAAATCACCAGCGCGGCGAACATGATCGCGAAGACGACGAACAGCAGGTTGTTCTGACCGTTGATCGCGGCGAGGCCGACCAGAAGAATCAGCCCGCAGAAGACGATCCCGGGAAAATGCAGGTGGTAGCGCCGTCGCATTGATTGCTCACGATAGGCGATTCGGCCGTCTACCGCCGCCGCGGGCGGTGTTCATCGAGCAATTGATCCAGTTCGTTCGGCGGGGTGGGGGTGCCGCGCGACATCATGATGAGCATCGGATGACTCCCCGGATTGGCGGGCAGGCGCATCACCGTCTCGACATTGCGGTAGCCGTGCCGGAACGCGCGAATCTCCCAGACCTCATCCATCCAGCCCGCTCCGAACCCGCTCACGCTCACCTCGAACGAGCCGTCGGTGCGGCTGACGCCGGAGCCGGCCAGCTGCCGCCCGGGTCGATCGGGATCGCGATAGACCTCGATCCGTACTTCGGAAACGCCCGTGCGGTCCAACCGGTCGTCGCCCGGACGGACGGTGAAGATGTCGGCCATCGGGCCTTCCAGCACCTTGCCGTGAATCCGGTAGCCGCCGCACCCGCTCAGCGCGACCAGCGGCAGCAGCAGGATGGCCATCAGCGTGAGAGAACTCAGCGAACGCAGCGTCAAGACTTTCATGAATAGCTTCATGGGGCTCAATTCCATCGGGCGGAAAAACAACGGGGCCGCCCTGCCGTTCGGCCGATCGGCGTTGGCGGATCCCGTGAGGGTTCACGATTCCCGGCGTTCTCCCTCGTTCACTGACTTCTCCCGCTCGGTCCCGGCCGGCTCTTCATCGACCGGATTCGCGGCGCTATCCGTGGCCGGGCCTTCTTCCCCGGAGACTTCTCCGGAGTCCGTTCCGGACTCAGCTTCCGTGACGGCGGCTTCGGGTTCGGGCGGATTCGACGCCGCCGCGGCGGGTCTGGTCTCGCGCGACGCTTTCAGATCCTTCACGTTGGGAAGATCGTCGAGGCTCGCCAGCCCGAAGAGGCGCAGGAAGTCCGCCGTCGTGCCGTAGAGCATCGGTCGGCCGAGTTCTTCGGCGCGGCCGGTGATCTTGACCAGCCGCCGTTCCATCAGACCGCGCAGCACTTCGCCGCAGGCGACGCCGCGGATCGCTTCGATCTCCGCCCGCATGATCGGCTGCCGGTAGGCGATGATCGCCAGCGTCTCGAGGGCCGCCTGGCTCAGCCGCGTGTTCTGTCGCTCCTGGTGCAAAAGGTGGAGCAGCGGACCGAACGCGCTCTCGGTCAGCAGTTGCCACCCGCCCGCCAGGCGTTCGGCGCGGAAGGAGCGTCCGGTGGAATCGTAGTGCTCGTTCAATTCCGTCACGGCATCGCGGATCACTTTGGCGCTGCCCTTGCCGGTGATCCCCAGGAGTTCCGCGAGGCGGGCTTCACTCAACTGCCGGTCGGTGCTGATCAACAGCGCTTCGATGCGCGTGGCGAGCGGGAAGTCCGAACACGGTTCATCGCGGCTGTCTTGCCCGGATGAATCCGTCGGGGATGAATCGGACTCGGCCGCGTCGTTCGCGCCTTCGCTGGGGGGGCCG
>SLDM01000340.1 GCA_007125255.1 Phycisphaerales bacterium | reverse complement strand
GGTTCAGGTCTCGAACTTCAAATCTCAGATTTCAGATCTCAAATCCCGAATCTCCAATCTGAAATCTCAGGTCTCAAATCACGGGTCCCGAGTCAAGAGTCTCGACCCTTTCCGGCGCGGCTCCCGCGTGTGTGACGAGCCGGCCTGATGGTCAAACGTACTGGATGCAACTTTCATGCATCGCCGGGCTTACGGGCAGAAAATTTTGCGCTCCAGACCGTGCCGACCATCTCTTTGGCCAAAGCCCGGCTGTGATTTTGATCCATCTTTGTTCGGGCCTCCGGCAATTCCGACTCGATAAACGCCGCCAGCTGGGTTTCGTCGTAGACCAGCCGCTCGGTCACCTCGACCGCATCCAGCCCCGCATTACGCAATCCCTGCAGATATTCCGCCTCGCTGATCGCGCCGGCCACGCACGCGCTGTAGAGGCCAGGGTCGTTCCGCAGTTCTTCCGGCAACGCCTCAACCACGATATCGCTGATCGAGACCCGCCCGCCCGGCTTGAGGACCCGCGCGATCTCCGCGAAGACGCGGTCCTTCTCCGGTGAGAGGTTCACCACGCAATTGGAGATCACCCAGTCAACGCTCCCGGCTTCGACCGGCATGTCCTCGATGATGCCTTTTCGGACTTCCACGTTCGTCAATCCGGAGGCGGCGATGTTCGCCTCGGCTTTGGCGATCATCTCGTCGGTCATATCGATCCCGATCGCCCGGCCCTCGGGGCCGACGAACCGGGCCGCCAGCAGAATGTCGATCCCCGCTCCGGAGCCGAGGTCGAGGATGACCTGGCCGGGCTTGAGTTCGGCCATGGCCAGCGGGTTGCCACACCCGAAGGAGTTGACCACCGCCTCCGGGGGGAGGGCCGCGAGTTCCTGGTCGGTGTAGCCGGCCATCTTCGCGACCACGCCCTTCTGGGCGGGGGAACCGCAGCAGCCGGATCCGGCGCAGCAGAGCGACGCTTCGCCGCCGACCGCCATGGCGTAATCCCGGGAAACCTGCTCACGAACAAGGTTGGTGCGATCAGACATGGGGTAAATCCTTACGAAAATTGGGGAAAGTTCTGAGAGAAGCCGCTCGCGGCGTAGCATGCCGCTCACGATCGAGCCCCACCGCGCTCAATGGCATCCGCCATACCGCGCAGGGCGGTGACGATCTCCTCCCGCTTGACGCGGTAGCGGACTTCCTTGCCGCACTTTTCCGACTCGAGCAGGTCGGCTTCGCGGAGCTGCCGAAGGTGGCGGGAGACCACGGACAGATCGACCGGCAGACAGCAGGCGATCTCGCTGACCGTGCAGGGCCGGGTGCAGTTGACCAGCCGGCCGAGCAGCGCCGCCCGATTGGGGTCGGCCAGGGCCCGGAAGAGCCGGCACGCCTTCTCGCACGCCAGGGACTCGCAGCACGGCACCGCCTGAATCGGAATGTCGGGGGAGGATTCATTCATTGCTTTATTGCACAATTATGCAAGTGTTTGTCATGGAGTCAAGCATGTCGGGGAAAATAGAGTCACGAAGGCACGGAGGGGGTTAGGAGCGACGGAGGGGCGGACAGGTGAGTACCGGCGGGGACCGGCCCCCGATCCCGGCCCCCGGTCCCCGCTCCGAACCCGCGCCGCCGCGCTCATGCCGCAATAGCGCATGCTAAAGTACGCGGCCGATGACCTCTCCTTCGCCGAATACCGACGCCCCCGCTTCCTCCACTTCGACGCACGATCCCGCCGTTCGACCGCGCATTCTCACCGGCGACACGCCGACCGGGCAGCTTCACCTCGGCCACTACGTCGGGTCGGTCCGCCGGCGCGTCGAGCTGCAGGAGACGCACGAGTGCTACTTCATCCTCGCCAACATGCACGCGTACACCACGCGCATCGACAAATCGGATGAGATCCGCCGCGACTGCCTCGAGATCGTGCGCGATTACCTGGCGATGGGAATCGACCCCGACAAGAGCGCGATCTTTCTGCAGAGCGAAGTGCCGGCGATCGCGGAGCTGACGTTCCTCTTCGCGATGCTCCTCCCCTTCAATCGCGTCATGCGCAACCCCACCCTGAAGGACGAAATCAGGGTCAAGGGGCTCGGTGAGAACTACTCGTTCGGTTTCCCCCTCTACGCCGTCGGGCAGACCGCCGACATCCTTTCCTTCCGCGCCCATTCCGTACCGGTCGGCGAAGACCAGGTGCCGCACCTGGAGCTGACACGTGAGGTCGCCCGCAAGTTCAACCAGGTCTTCTGCGGGGTGGATGAACACTGCGACGATTCCGAACACGAACAGCTCGGCGGGGTCTTTCCGATTCCCGTCGCGGACGTCGGCAGGGTCGGCCGGCTCGTCGGCACCGACGGCGTGAACAAGATGAGCAAGTCGCTCAACAATGCGATCTTCATCACCGACACCTTCAAGAAGATCAAGAAGAAGATGGGTCAGCTCTACACGGGCCGGCAGTCTCTCACCGAGCCGGGCGACGTCAACAACAACCTGTTCCAGTACGTGCGCACCTTCATCGAGGATGCCGGCCGCGTCGCCGAGCTCGAACGCGCCTACGCCGCGGGCGACAACATCGGCGACGGTCACATCAAGGTCGAGGTCGCCGAAGCGATCGACAAGCTGCTCGAACCGATGCGCGAACGCCGGGCCCAGTACGAAGGCAAAGACGCGGAGATCCTGGAGATTCTGAAGGCCGGCACGGAGAGGGCGAACGCACTGGCCGAAGAAACGCTCGCCCGCGCGAAGGACGCGGCCAACCTCGGCTTCTTCCGGCGCGAGATCCGCATGGGCTGATTCACCCGGCACGGCCGGCACACCGGAGCCCGGCGCTTTCCCGGCCCGGGCGGGCAGTGTTAGGGGGAGGCGCCGAGGCACCAAGGCATCGAGCGGTCAGGGGACGAAGAGTGTGCACCACACGCTTTCCCTCCGAGTCTGGACGCCTGTAAAAGCCCGGATTCCCCCATTCCCAAATTCCCGAATTCCCGAAATCCCGAAATCCCGAAATCCTGGATTCCTGGATTCCTGGATTCCTGGATGCCTGGATTCCTGGATGCCTGGATGCCTGGATGCCTGGTGCCTCGGTG
>SLDM01000485.1 GCA_007125255.1 Phycisphaerales bacterium | reverse complement strand
CGTCTGGCCCTCTCGGCGGAGCGGCTCACGGTCCACGGGCAACCAGGGCAGCGTGATGCGATTGCTCTGACCGCCGTGCCCGGCGCCGATCCCGGGCGGAGTTCTCTGGTTCCGATTCGTCCCGTCTGGCCGGGATTCGCGGCGAACACCATCTTCTACACCTTCCTCGCGCTCGTGGTGGTGCTGGCCGGGCGCGCGTCCCGACGAGCCCATCGAATCAGGAAGGGAAGATGCCCGGAGTGCGCCTATTCATTGAACGCCCTTCCGGCGGCGGGCCAGAGCATCCGGTGTCCGGAATGCGGAACGCCGGCCGGGTGGGCGAAGCGCCGCTGAGCAGGACCGGGATTCATTCGTGAGCTGGCTGTTCCGGAAGCTGGTCTTTCCATCGGCTCGGGAGGTCAGATCGCCGGATCGATGATCGCCTCGAGTCGATCCCGAATCTCCCAGAGGGTAAGGAAGAGATCATCAACCCACGGGGCCGCGGCCGGCGGCGGCGGCGGCGGCACTTCGCACGCGGGGCCGCCGGTCAGGCACGCCAGTTCGGAGCGCTGCTGCTGCTCGTTCGTGCACGCCGGGTCGCCCGCCGGATCGCCGTGGGAGCACATGGCGCACGCCGCGGCCAGACATCGGCACGCCGCGTTGAAATGTTCCGGCAGACCATCCAAGGCCGCCGCGCATGCGTCAAGGTTCGGGGCCGGAACGTCTCTTCCGCCCGGGCGAGACTCTTTCCGGCAGCAGAGCATCCGGTTCGCCTCACTCGCCGCGACTTCAAGGCGCGCCGCGTGGTCATGGACCTCCTGCAGCCAGGAGCCGACGTACCAGATCTCGGTGATCGCGCCGTCCTGCCAGAGATTGATCGCCACCCCTTCGTGCGTTCGCATGATCGTCACATCATCCATCGGCCGCGCGGCGATCGCCCCGTCCAGTGTCTGGAGCGCCTGCTGCGCCGAGATGCCGAGTGACCGTTGCCGGGCGCGGCTGGCGTAGACGGGATCGGGATTGCCGAACTCGAATCCCCTCGGCGCCGGCGTTCGGGGCTGCCAGTGATCCTCCTCCGCATCGCGCGTGAAGGTGAGGGTGTACTCCAGCAGCTCGGCATCCGTGAACGAAAGCGACAACTCGGTTGCCGACCGATTGACGATTCGAATCCCCGGCTGTGAAACCGGACCTTCTTCGGTTGAGGCATTCGATTCCTGGACCTCTGTCGTGACTGCGCCACAGCCACAGCAGATCACGCAGGCAAGTAGAGAGGTTACCGCCACCGTCCCGCCATGGAAGAAACGCCCGGGTCTCATGAGAGACTCCCTTTCTTCGCCCGGATTCAAGGCACCCGCACATTCATCTCATCCGGAAGGGCAGCCCGGTGAAGGGGGCCGAAGTAGCCGACTTCCAATAGTAGATGGAACGCGCCGCCGATCCAAACCGCTTCGCCCATTCGTCGCCTCACGCACGCCGTCCCCTGCACGTTCCGCCCCAACACCCTCCGTCACCTTCGTCACTCCCCCGGTACGTCATACTTCGGTCCGAGGATCGTCCTTCCATCCCGCACGGCCGACTCGCTGCGCTCGATGGCCGTGGCACCCTGCTGCATCGCCCCCTCCGTCACTTCCCCTCCGTGCCTTCGTGCCTGCGTGCCTCCGTGCCTTTACACCAATCCTACTCTTCATCTTCATGATTGAACTTGACCGAGGCGGGAACGGTACCGGAACCGGTTCGGCCGGCGGCAGGGTCGCGATGTTTCGTCGAGCCCTCCGGCGCATCGGGGTTGATGCGCTCGATCCTGGCGCCGAGCGCGTTCAACGATTCCTCCATGCGCACGTAACCGCGGTCGAGGTGGTAGACGCGGCTGACGAGCGTTTCGCCTTCGGCGGCAAGGCCGGCCAGCACCAGGCACGCCGAGCCGCGCAGATCGCTCGCCATCACCGGGGCGCCGACGAGTTTGCGCACGCCCTGGGCCATGACCGTCGGCCCCTGGCGGATGAGGTTCGCGCCCATGCGTGAGAGCTCCGCCACATGCATGAACCGTTCGGGGTAGATCTTCTCGGTAACGATACTGTTGCCGCTGGCGAGGCAGAGCAGGGCCAGGAGCTGGGCCTGCAGATCCGTCGGAAAGCCGGGATAGGGCTGGGTCGTCATCACCGCCGGGTTGAGATGCCGTTCGGAGGTGACCTTGACCCGGCAGCGGGCCGGATCTTCGTTCGGGTCGACGCGGTCGATGTGCACGCCGATCTGGCCGAGCAGTTCGGTGACGGCGAGCAGATGATCGTACGGGAAATCATCGATCGTCAGGTCGCCGTTGGTGATGCCGGCGGCGATGGCGTAGGTGCCCGCCACGATTCGGTCGGGGATGACCGTGTGATTGGCGCCGCTGAGTTCATCAACGCCTTCGATCGTGATGCGCGGCGAGCCCGCGCCGCGGATTTTCGCGCCCATCGCATTGAGCAGATCGGCCAGGTCGATGATCTCCGGCTCGCACGCGGCGGACTCGATGATCGTCGTGCCTTTGGCCAGGGTGGCGGCGGACATGATGTTGGCGGTACCGAGGACGGTCGAGCCGAACGCCCCGCCGAGGAAGATCGTCGTGCCGACCAATCGATCGGCGGTGGCGACGATGTCGCCCTCCTCGAGTTCGATGGTCGCGCCGAGCGCTTCCAGGCCGCGCAGGTGCAGATCGACCGGCCGGGCGCCGAAGGCGCAGCCGCCGGGCATGGAGACGCGGGCCCGCTTCCGTTTGGCGAGGAGCGGCCCGAGCACGCAGATCGACGCCCGCATCGTGCGGACGATGTCGTACCGCGCGTGGGTCCGCGAGGGGTCGGTGTTGGTCAGGGTGACCGTTCCGTGCTCGGCGTCGGCGGTGCAGCCGAGTTCGCCGAGCAGCCGGAGCATGTTGGAGATATCGGACAGCTGGGGCACGCGGCGGAGGGTGACCGGCTCATCGGCGAGGATGGCGGCGGCCATCTGCGGCAGTGAGGCGTTCTTCGAGCCGTCCACGGCGAGCCGGCCGGCGAGCCGGGTTCCTCCCTGAATTCGAAACGCATCCATATCGGCACGGCTCCTGAGGGTG
>SLDM01000386.1 GCA_007125255.1 Phycisphaerales bacterium | reverse complement strand
TGCCGAACGCAATGAAAAACGGGGTCTCGCGCGGCGAGAGGCCACCACGAGAAACGGGGTCTCGCGCGGCGAGAGGCCACCACGAGAAACGGGGTCTCGCGCGGCGAGACCCCGGGGGGGGGGGACGATTCGATCCTCGCGCGCGACCGCTACGGGCGGGAGCGCCCCGGTAGCGGCGAGCGGAGATCCTTCGCGGAAAGCAGCATCAGCCGTAGTCTATCGATTTCGACCATCGGGACAAGCCGGCAGGAACTTCGGCGATCGGGCTCATATCCCCTCCCCCGCCCTGCCGATAATCCCCAAGATGACCACGAACCTGAAATCCATCCTGCAACTGGAAGTTCCCATCATCGTTCAGGTTGCGGCCCGAAAGATGTCCGTGCGCGAGGTGGCCAACCTGGCCCCCGGGGCGATCATCGAGCTGCCCAAGCTTGCCGAGGATGAACTGGAACTGCTGGTGAGCAACCGCACGATCGGCAGCGGCCGCGCGGTCAAGGTGGGCGAGAACTTCGGGCTGAGGGTGAGCTTTGTCGGCGACCTGGAGGCGCGCATCAACGCGATGGGCGGCCAGAACTCCGATGCCCTGCCGCCGGCCGAATCCGATGGCGGCGGGGCGGGTGACGAGGACGCGGTCACCAACGCCATGGTGGACGAGATACTCAGCGGACAGAGCAAGGGCAGTGAAGCGGCCTGAACTGGCCTCAACCGGGGGCGGAGAACGCTCATCCGGCGTCGCCGGGCGGTTATGATCAGGTGTCCCCTGGAGGTCCCGACCCGAGATGCCCCGCAATATCCCCGTCGGCAATGGTGAGATGCTCGTCACCTTTGATGAGTTTTACCGGATCCGCGATATCTACTGGCCGCACGTCGGTATGCCCAACCATACCGACGGCCACATCCAGCGGTTCGGGGTCTGGGCGGACGGTGAGTTCGCCTGGATCGAACACGAAAGCTGGACCCGTGACCTCCGCTACAAACCCGACACCATGGTCACCGAGGTCGTCTTGCGCAATGAGCGCCTCGGCCTCGAGCTCACCTGTCACGATGCGGTCGACTACTGGAGCCCGGTCTATTTCCGCAAGATCCAGGTGACCGATCTGCGCAAAAAGTCGCGCGATGTCCGGATCTTTTTCCACCATGATCTCTCCGTCAGCGGTTCGCCGGTGGGTGATACCGTCAATTACGACCCACGGCTCGCCGGACTCGTCCACTACAAGGATGACACGTACTTCCTGATCAACGGCTGCGATGAGCGCAAGTGCGGCATCGACCACTGGGCGACCGGAACCAAGCGCATCGGCGGCGCGGAAGGCACGTGGCGCGATGCCGAGGACGGTCAACTCACCCGCAATGCCATCGCCCAGGGGTCGGTCGACTCCACCGTCGGATTCAATCTGCACCTCACCGCGGGCGGCACCAGCCACGTGATCTACTGGATCGCGGCGGGCCGTGACCACCGCTCCGTGGAAGCGCTCAACCGGAAGATCATCGAAAAGACCGCCCAGCGGATGATGGACCGCTCCGAGGCGTACTGGCGTCTGTGGGCGTGCAAGGAGCCGATCGGCTTCGCTCCCCTGCCGGAGCCGCTCCGCGATCTCTTTGTGCGCAGCCAGCTCATCCTGCGCACCCAGATCGACCATGGCGGCGCGATCATCGCGGCCAACGACTCGGATATCACGCACTTTGCCGGCGACACGTACTCATACATGTGGCCGCGCGACGGCGCCCTGGTCGCCCACGCACTGGTGCTGGCGGGTCACGGCGAACTGAGCCGACGGTTCTTCCGTTTCTGCGCGGAGGTGATCGGCGAAAAGGGCTACTTCCTGCACAAGTACAATCCGACGGGGACGCTCGCCTCGAGCTGGCATCCCTGGATGCTGGACGGCAAACCCGTCCTGCCGATTCAGCAGGACGAGACCGCGCTGGTCACCTGGGCGCTGCGCCAGCACTTTCTCGTCTTCCGTGATGTCGAGTTTCTCAAGGATCTCTACACCCCGCTGATCATCAATCCCGCGCGGTGGATGCTCAAGCACCGTGATCATCACGGTCTGCCCCTGGCGAGCTGGGACCTGTGGGAAGAGCGCCGCGGCGTACACACCTTCACCGTGGCCGCGACGATCGGCGCGCTCTTCGCCGCCGCCGACTTCGCCGAAGACATGGGCGCGATGGATCATGCCGCGGAGTTCCGCGAAGGTGCCGAGCGCATGCGCGGGGCGATGCTGCGACACCTCTGGCGCGAGGAAGATGGCCGGTTTGCCCGGATGGCGACCCCTCTCGAAGACGGAACCTACCGGCTCGACATGACCTGCGATGCCGCGAACTTCGCGATCTTCGCCTTCGGCGCGCTGCCCCCCGACCACGAATCGGTCCAGAGTGAAATGAAGGCGATTCGTGAACGGCTCTGGATCAAGACCGACATCGGCGGCATCGCCCGGTACGAACACGACTACTACCACCAGGTCGAACGGGAAGACATCGAGAAGGTGCCGGGCAATCCGTGGGTGATCTGCACGCTCTGGGCCGCCCAGCATCTCATCGCGGTGGCCAGGACCACCGAGGAACTCGAGCAGGCGATGCCGTACCTCGAGTGGACGCACCGGCGAGCGCTTGATTCCGGCGTGCTCGCGGAACAGTTTGATCCCTACACCGGCGATCCGATCTCCGTCAGCCCGCTGACCTGGTCGCATGCCACGGTGATGACGACGTTGATGCAGTACCTGCTGAAACACGCGGAGCTGACCGGCGAGCGCTCGGGGCTCATCGCGGAACTGGTCAACCGGAGAGAGGGCGATCCATCGTGAGCGCTCTCTGCGCCCGGCCGCCGGTCCGCACCGTGCGCACGCGGGATGATGATGATATTGATGGTCCTCCGAAGTTCTGACGCGGTCCTCCCCGCTGCCTGACTGCCTTTACCATACCCCCATGTCCACGCTCCGCTACGACACCGCCGGCGAATCACACGGGCCCATGCTGACCGTCCTGGTCAACGGCGTTCCGGCCGGCCTTGAGATCGATACCGATTTTCTCAATGCCGAACTCCGCCGGCGCCAGGGCGGCTCCGGCCGGGG
>SLDM01000475.1 GCA_007125255.1 Phycisphaerales bacterium | reverse complement strand
TACGTCTTTCCTCCCGAGGCGGCGCTGGAAAGCATCGAAGGTCCGCAACTGCTGCTGACGCTCGGACGGACCGGCGACTTTCTGCTCGAGGTCCGGCAGCGCAACCATCGCGCACGAGACCTCCCCGGCCCGTTCGCCAGAGAGGCGGATCTCTTCGACGGCGCATGGCGGGTGAAGGACGGCGTGCTGCAGCTTTATGACATCGGCAGCACCACGCGCGAAACACTCCGCCTGCATCACGGTGAACCGTTCGAGCCGGAGCGATCCGAAGAAATCGTTTCACTCAGGCTGCTGCCCGAGGAGATCGACCGACCCGTGGTGTACGTCGAGCTCGGCGAGAACCTTTTCGCCCGCCTGGAGCGCGCCGGCGGCGTACCGCTGCGCTCGCTTGACCATCTGCAGAGCTTCCTCACCCGCGCTCCTCTCGCCCGCCGGATCGGCGAGAACGCCGGATCGAGCCTGGAGTGGACCTTCAACGGTGACGGAACGGTTCGGTTGCGCCTGAACGCTGCCGGAGCGCCGGTCGACCCCGGGACCGCCGGGCACGACTGGTGGCCGGAAGGAGCGACCGAGCTCCGCGCCGCCTGGTCGCTCGACCACGATCCGCCGGACGAAACGGACCTGACCTTCTCCCTCAACAAGCATCCGACCCGGCTCACGCTCTCGAATATCGAGCACGACGGCCATGCCACCGGTCCCGCCGATGACACGCTTGAACTCGATCTGCACTGGATCGATGGCAAGTTGCGGCTGAACATCGATGGGCAGCGGTACATGATCCTGATGCCCTCCCGGCCCATGGACGGATGAGTGAACGCGGCCGTGATCATGCCCATGATGATCGCAATCTCCGCTATCCTCTGCAGGCCATGGACCCATCGATGAGCATCGCCGAGTTCCAGCAGATGATCCGGGATCGCTATTACGCGAGTGATTCCACGCGCGGCATCCCCGGGACGTTCCTCTGGTTTGCCGAAGAGTTCGGTGAACTGGCCGAAGCGCTCGCGCGGCGCGAACGCGGCGATGGCGATCAGCAGAATCTCGAAGAAGAGTTTGCCGATGTTCTGGCGTGGCTCGCGACACTCGCGAACGTCGCGGATGTCGACCTCACCCGCGCGATCGAGCGGAAATACCTGCGGGACGGCGGACCGAAGGGGACGAAGTAACCGGCGCTTCCGCCTCTTCAGGTCGGGTTCCGGAAATGCAGACATGTCCAGAATCAACGACATCTTCAGTCGACTCCGCCGCGAGCAGAAGACCGCGCTGATGCCGTTTCTTACCGGCGGCTATCCCTCGCTCGAGGTCACCCGGGAGACCCTGCCCGCGCTCGAACGGGCCGGCGCCTCGATGGTCGAGATCGGCTTTCCGTTCTCCGATCCGATCGCCGACGGCCCCGTCATCGCGGCGAGCATGCACCAGGCCCTTCAACATGGAACCACGCCGGATGCGCTGTTCGACTCTATCGCGGCGGTGCGCGGCTCCCTCTCCCTCGGGCTCATTGCGATGGTCAGTGAATCGATCGTCTGGCGTGTCGGCACGCATGAATTCGTGCGGCGGGCGGCGGAGGCGGGCTTTGACGGGCTGATCGTGCCGGATATGGATCCCGACGATGCGGATGATCTCTACGCGGCGGTGGAAGAGAGGGACCTGTCGCTGAGCCTGCTCATCGCGCCGACGAGTTCGGATGCGCGGATCGGCAGACTGGTGGCGCGGTGCCGCGGCTTCGTCTACCTGCTCGCCCGGGTCGGCAAGACGGGCGAGAGCCGGGAGGCGCCGAAGATCGCGGCCCAGGTCCAGCGCCTCCGCGCGATGACCGACCTGCCGATCGCGGTCGGGTTCGGCATCTCCACCGCCGAGCACGTTCGGGCCGTGACGGAGCACGCCGATGCCGCGATTGTCGGTTCGGCGCTGGTTCGGCGCATGGGCGAGGCGGATGATCCGGTCGCCGCGGCGGAGTCGTTCGTCAGGGAACTGGCGACGGGACTGTCCGAACGGACCGCGCCGCGCGTATGAACCGCCACGCGGCGAAGGCACGGAGGGAAAGTAACGGAGTGACGAAGTGACGGAGTGACGGAGTGACGAGGGAAAGGCAGCCGTCGCATGCGCTTCATCCCTCGATGCCTCGGTGCCTCGGTGCCTCGATCCTTGAGTTCCACTCACGCCCCCCCACGATCCCGGCCGATAATTCCCGCATGGCCGATCCGAGCCGCACCATCCTCGACCTCGCCGAGACGGTCCGAACCGTCCGCGCCGCCCAGCGGCAGGGCGAAACCGTGGTCATGTGCCATGGCTGCTTTGATATCGTCCATCCCGGCCACGTCCGGCATCTGCAGCATGCCGCGCGCCAGGGCGATCGGCTGCTGGTCACGATCAGCGGCGATTCGGTCATCGACAAGGGCACCGGCCGACCGCTCATTCCCCAGGAGTACCGCGCGGAGAACCTGGCCGCGCTGGATTGTGTCGACTGGGTGGCGGTCAGCTCCTCCCCCACCGCGGTGGAACTGCTCGAAACGGTCCAGCCGGACGTTTATATCAAGGGCCGCGAGTATGAGCGCAACCAGGATCCGCGTTTCCTGAAGGAGCGTGCGGTCGTTGAAGGGTACGGCGGGCGGGTGATCTTCAGTTCCGGTGACGTGGTCTTCAGCTCGACCGCGCTGATCACCGCGCTGGAAGCCTCCGCCACCCCGATGCACGCGCGCTTCCGGGAAGTGCTGGGAGAGGAAAGTATCACCGCCGAAGATCTTGAAGAGACGATCCTGGGCTTTCGGAACCAGCGGGTCCTCGTGGTCGGTGAGGTGATCCAGGATACGTACATCATGTGCGACCGCCCGGAGGTGGCCGGCGAAGGGCCGATCATGACCCTGCGGCCATTGGAGCGCCGCATGTACGACGGCGGCGCGGCGATCATCGCGCGGCACCTGGCGGCCATGGGCGCGACGCCGGTCCTGCTGACCGGCCTCCCCCGCAGCACCGACGGCGCCGCCCTGCGGCTGCGCCTGGAGAGCGAGGGCGTTGAAGTCCATCACGTCGAGATCGAACAACCGATCGCGGAAAAGCAGCGGTTCCTCG
>SLDM01000431.1 GCA_007125255.1 Phycisphaerales bacterium | reverse complement strand
ACCTGCAGCGGCATGTACTCGATCGGGCAGACCGCCTCGACGAAGTCCAGTTCGGCGATGATGGTCTGCGCTTCGGGGTTGATCCCCGTCGGGTGGTAGGCAAAGCCGTCGGCGAACTCGATCTGCCCGACCCAGTCGCGCATGAGCGACTGCCCGCCGGACCAGGTGCTGACCAGGATCGAGATCCCGACCATCAGCGCCCCGGCGGTGAACCCGTGCCGGAACGGCGTGGCGAAGATCGATCGTCCAAGCATGTCCGAGGGGAGGCGGAAGAGACGGGACAACCCCCGGCTGAGCAGCAGGCTCATGCCCAGCAACACCGGAATGGCGAGAATGAAGTAGCCCAGGTGCACCGAGGGCAGACCGACATAGGCGTAACCGAAGAACCGCACGCCGCGATCCTCCGGCAGCATGAGCAGGAGCTGCACGCCGACGAGGGCAAGGCCGACGATGCCGAAGACCAGAATACTCCGCCACTGCGGTGGGCGGGCCGGGCGGGCCATCGCTTCCAGCGGCGAGACGCGCCCGGCCAGCCACGCCGGATAGAGCGCCCCGAGCACGCCGGCGCCGATCGCGCCGATGACGGCCAGGCCGAGACCGAGCGGGTTGATCGCCAGGCCCGCCGGTAACAGGTCGCGGTAGAGGGTGGTCAGGATCGCGGTCAGCGCGAGCCCGAGGGGGATCCCGACCACGCCCCCGAGGAGGCCGAGAATCGCGCCGAGGGTGAGTTGCGCCCGCATGATCTGGCCGCGCATCGCCCCGATGGAGCGCATCGTCGCCATTTCGCGCTGTTGCTCGATCACGGAACTGGTCAGCGCGGTCACGATGATGAACCCCGCGCTCATGAAGGTCAGGACGGAGGTGATGATCACGCCGAAGCGCGTCGCCTCCACGCGCCGGTCGAACCCCGCGCGGAACATCTCCGCCGGCTCGAGCGTCAGGGGTTCGGGGAGCGCCTCGGCGTAACGGGCCAGAAAGGCCCCGACGTCCTCATCTTCATGCAGGCGAATCTGGATCGATGTCAGCTGTCCCTCATGACCGGCGGCCTCGGCGGCCTTCGCGCGGTCCATGCGGATCATCGGCCGCTGGATTGCCGCGACGAGCTGCTCCCGCTGGAAGATGCCGACGACGGTCAGCTCGATCGGGTCACCGAATCGCTGCACGAAAAGGTGATCACCGACCTCCGCGTTGAGCTGGTCCGCCACCATCGGATCGATGAGAATCTCTTCGGGAGACTCCGGCAGGCGGCCGCTCCTGAGTTCCTGCGGAGAGAAGATCGGATCCAGTTCGAAGTCCACCCCCGCCACGCTCGGCGTCAGGCGGTAGGGCCGGTTCGTCCCCGGATCGATCGCGCCGTCGGCGCGGATCAACGTGACCGAACCGGAGAGCCGCCCGGCGGCATCGCGCACCTCGGGCCACGCGCGGACCTCCGCGAGCACGCTTTCGTCAAAGCGGCTGGTGAACGGATGGACGACACGGGCCTGGGCGGCCCCGAGAACCCGGGTCAATCCCAACTCCATCGACGACTGCACGGTGGCGATCGCGCAGGAGACCGCCACCACGAGCGCCGCGGAGATCGCCACCGCGCCGACCATGAGCACCGTGCGCCACGGCCTACCCGACAGGTTGTTGCGTGCGAGTTGCCAGCTCGGCAGCATCGATGCCATCCACGTCAAAGGAGTTTGCGATTCGTCCGTCACGCAGCATGAAGATATGCCGACAATGCGCCGCGGCGGAAGGTTCGTGCGTGACCATCAACACGGTCATCTCGTGATCATCCGCCAGCTGACCCAGCAGCCGCCACACCTGCGCGCTGCTGGTCGAATCCAGGTTGCCGGTCGGCTCGTCGGCGAAGAGGACGCGCGGCTCAAAAAGCAGGGCCCGGGCGATGGCGACGCGCTGCTGCTCCCCGCCGGAGAGTGCATCGGGACGGTGATCGCTCCGCGGACCGAGGCCGAGCCAGTCGAGCAGTTCCCGACCGCGCCGCTCGCGCTCGCGCCTTGCGATACCGGCGAGCATGGCGGGAAGGGTGACGTTTTCCAGCGCGTTCAGGGTCGAGATCAGGTTGAACTGCTGAAAGACGATGCCGATCTGATGACGACGGAAGCGGGTCAGGTCCCTCTCGCTCATCGTATCGAGGCGCGATCCGGCGACTTCGATGCGGCCCTGGTCAGGGCGATCGAGTGCGGCAAGCAGGTGCAGCAGTGTGCTCTTGCCGCTGCCGGAGGGGCCCATGATGCCGTAGTAACCCGGCTGATCGATCCTCAGGTTCACACCGCGCAGAGCGGGAACGGCCCGATCGCCGAGCCGGTAGGCCTTCTGGACGTCTTCAACCAGGATGCCGCCGGCTTCACTCATGCGTCTTCACCCATTCGAACCGAACGGGTGCGCGGTTTCGTGGCGCGGGGGTCACCCGACGGGGTACTTTTCATCGTACGCCGCCTGATCGAGCAGACTCTCAAGGGGCGCGGGATTCTTCGTGCGGATCCTGACGAGCCAGCCATCGCCGAAGGGATCGCGGTTGAGCAGCGAGGGATCTTCCTGGGGGGCCGGATTGACCTCGATGATCTCGCCGCCGACAACGGAGTAGATATCGCTGGAGGTCTTGACCGATTCGACTTCGCCGATGGTCTCGTTCTCACCGATTGTCGTGCCCTGGTCCTTGAGCTCGACGTAGGTGATATCGGTGAGTTCATCGGCCGCGTACTGAGAGATGCCGATCGTGACGACATCGCCTTCGAGGCGGAACCATTCATGGGAGTCGGAAAAACGCAGGTCGCTCGGGCTGGGCATGGAAGGAACGGGCTCCATGGATGTTGAGAAGGGGATGAGGAGAGGGCGAAGGGCGGCGGGGCGCGGGGGGATTTCGTCTCCCGGGCACCGGCGATGCCGCGCCCGGATGGCCGGCCGGGGGATGCATGATACTGTTCGGGACCAACCGGGCAAGGCGGACCGCCCCGACCGGGTCCCCCCCCGGACGCGAATCGCGGCAAATCACGAAAAAACAGCGATTTACCACATCTCACCGCCGAATTGGGGGAAGATGGGCAATTTGCAGAAGATATTGATTGATTTTT
>SLDM01000312.1 GCA_007125255.1 Phycisphaerales bacterium | reverse complement strand
GGCCGGGTGCGATTCAATCCGGCGATCCGGTGCGGATTGAATGACAAACAAGCAAATCGAGCATTCTTATGTACAAGTTCGCTGATTTCTGTATTCGTCGGCCGATCTTTGCGTCGATGATGATCCTCGCGCTGCTCGTCGCGGGGGCGGCGGCGTATTCACAGCTTGGCGTGGATCGCTTCCCGGATATGGAAATGCCGCGCGTTGTCGTGACCACGAATCTGCCGGGAGCATCGGCGATTGAGGTTGAATCGCAGGTGACCGAGCGCATCGAGGAAGCGGTCAACACCATTGGCGGCATTGATGAGTTGACATCCATCTCCGCACCCGGCCGATCCGTCGTACGCATTAACCTGCAGATCGGCGCTGATATTGATGTTGCTGCGGCAGATGTGCGTGATCGAATCGCCGCCATCCTTGGCGAACTGCCGCGTGAAATTGACCCGCCCATCGTCAGCAAGGTGGACAGCCAGAGTTCGCCGGTCATCGAGATCGCGCTCTATGGCGAGCGGTCGATGCGCGAACTGACGGAGTTCGCGGAACGGACCGTCAAGCGGCGCATCGAACGCGCAGCCGGCGTCGGCGAGGTGCGCGTCGTCGGCGGGCTTGAGCGGGCGGTGAATCTATGGGTTGATCCCGCGCGGCTTGCGGCATACAACCTGTCGATCACCGCGGTGCGCGATGCGGTGCTGGCGCAGAACGTGGACATTCCCGGCGGGCACGTTACGGCCGGGCCGCGTGAGCAGACACTGCGCACGATGGGCCGCCTTCTCGATCCACGTCTCTTCGACGATCTGGTCATCGAAACCCGCGGCGGCGTGCCGATTCGGTTCTCGGACATCGGTCGGACTGAGGACGGTACGAAGGAACTGCGATCGATCGCGCGACTGAACGGCGAACCGGCAGTGACCATCGAAGTGCTGCGCCAGACCGGGGCAAACTCCGTTGCGGTTATTGATGCGGTCAGGACGGAACTGACCATCGTGGCCGAACAACTGCCGAGCGATGTGCGCATGGAGATCGTGCGCGACCAATCGAACTACATTCACGCGGCCCTGCGCGAGATCAACACCCATCTGGTGGCGGGCAGCATTCTCGCGTGCCTTGTCATCCTGCTCTTCATGCGAAGCTGGCGATCGATGGTGATCGCGGGCATTGCGATCCCCGTTTCTCTGATATCCGTCTTCGCGATGATGTGGGTGATGGACTTCACGCTCAACAGCGTGACGATGCTCGCACTGGTGCTGATGGTCGGCGTCGTCATCGACAATGCCTTGGTGGTGCTGGAGAACATCTTCCGCTTCGTGGAAGAAAAGGGTATGAGCGCGATGAACGCAGCGCGCGAGGCAACCGGCGAGATCGGAAGCGCCGTCGTTACCACCACGCTCTGTCTCGTCGCGATCTTCGTGCCCGTCTCTTTTATGTCGAGTATCTCGGGATTGTTCCTTTTCCAGTTCGGCCTCACGGCAGCAGTGGCGGTGCTGGTCAGTCTGCTGGTGTCATTGGTTCTGACACCGATGATGAGCGCGCGCATGCTGACGCGTGAGCCATCGAAGAAGGACGGTGAGGGCTCATCGTCACGTGGCGGGTTCTATCGGCCGATCGACCGCGGCTATGTCGCAGCTCTCACCTGGGCGGTCAGCCATCGTCTGCCGGTCGCGATTCTCGCGGTGCTCGTGATGGCGTCGGTCGTGCCGATTTACGGATGGGTGCAGCAGGAATGGACGCCGAGCAACATTGATGAGAGCGAGTTTGAAGTCGTGCTCCGCACGCCGGAAGGGGTGAGCATCGAAGCGATGGATGAGGTGATGGCGGTCATGGAGCGTGAGCTGATGTCGATCGAAGGGGTCGAGACCGTTCTGGCCTCAGTCGGTGCGCATCTGTCCTCCAGCGGTACGCTCAACCAGACGCGAGCGTTCGTCCGCATCGAAGACCACAGCAAACGGCGATTTTCCCTGACGCGGCTGATTCGCAGCACGCTCAGGGGCGATCCACGGGCGGCCCTGCGCGGTAACTACACACAGCGCGACATGATGGCTGAAGCGCGAGCACGACTACGGCAGTATCCCAACGTGCGCGTCTCTGTTCGCAATGTCGCCTGGTTCCAGTTCGGCTCAACCAGTGCGGAGATCGACTTCATCCTCCAGGGTCCGGACCTTGAGAATCTCGCTGAGTACGCCCAGGCGTTGTCTGACCGCGCCGATGAAATCGGAATCGTCGATGCCGACGCAACGCTGCAGCTCGATCGCCCTGAACTGCAAGCGGAAATCGACCGCGCGCGTGCGTCGCGGCGCGATGTCGCGGTGGCTGATATCGCCACGGGCCTGCGGCTTATGGTCGGTGGCGATGAACGTGTCTCGCGATTCCGCGACCCCAACGTGAACGAAGAGTACGACGTACAGCTTCGTCTTGATGAAGGGTATCGCAACGACCCGGACACAATCGCCACGTTGTTCGTGCCCACGCGCATCGGTGATCTCGTGCGGCTGGACAACCTGGTTGAACTCACGCCCGCCATTACGGCATCTCGCATCGATCGACTCGATCGGCAACGGCAAGTGAGTCTCCGCGCGAATGTGGCGCCCGGGCATGGTCTGGCTGATCGCATCGACGCGCTGCGCAACGCGGTTGATGAAATGAATCTTCCCCCGACGTACACCACCTACGTTTCCGGCGGTGGGCGCGAACTGGAGCGGACCTTTATTGAGTTTCTCTGGGCTCTCGGTTTGTCGCTCATCTTCGTGTACATCATCCTCGCGGCGCAGTATGAACGCCTGACCGAGCCGCTTGTCATACTTCTTGCTGTCCCGCTGACGGTGCCGTTTGCATTGTTCACGCTCTGGCTGTTTGATCAGACGCTGAACCTTTACGCCGGTCTCGGACTGCTGGTTCTCTTCGGCGTGGCGATGAAGCAGGCGATCCTGCAGGTCGATCACACGAACCAGTTGCGCGATGCGGGCCTCGATCGTACCAGGGCGATCATTCAGGCCAACCGCGATCGCCTGCGGCCGATCCTCATGACGGTATTGACCCTCGTTGCGGGCATGATGCCGCTGGTGATCGGCGCCGGTCCCGGCG
>SLDM01000013.1 GCA_007125255.1 Phycisphaerales bacterium | reverse complement strand
GGCGACGCCGAACCCCATGTCCTCGGCAGAGCTGCTCGCGGAACCCGCCACCGTGGCCGTCGCCCTGGAGTCGGAAGTTCGATCGATCGAGCGCGGGGAGGACCCGTACCATCGCCGGACCGGAACATACTGGAGCCCGCTTCAGATCGGCGGCTCGGAATGGCCCCTCACCATCCACGCCCCCTCGACCGTGGCGGACGATGACGCGCCGCGTCCCCTGGTGATCGCGCTCCACGGGGCCGGGGGAGACGAGTTCATGTTCATGCGGGCGTACGGGGCCGGGGTCATCACGGAGCTGGCCGACGAGTTCGACTTTCTCGTCGCGGCTCCCCTGACCTATCCCCTGACCGGAGACCTCAGCTACCTCGACGCGCTGCTGGAGGTCATGAAGATGCGCTACCCGGTCGACGCGAACCGGATCTACCTTGTCGGACACTCCCTCGGGGCCGTGACCAGTGTCGCCATCCTCAACGCTCGTCCGGAGCTTCCCGCCGCCGTCGCGTGTATCGCCGGTGCGGGGCGGTTCACCTTCGAGGATCCCGAGCGGCACCCGCCGACGCTCGTCTACGGCGCCCGGTACGACCGCATCATCACCCCCGAATCGCTTGCCGCCGCGACCGAACGCGCCCAGGCCCTGGGACTGCCCGTCTTCTACGATGAGTGGGAACGGCTCGGCCACGTGCTGGTGGTGAATGCCGTCATTCGGGATGCGATCGAGTGGCTCCTCCAGCATGCCCGGAGTGATCCCGAAGACGCGTCACCGGCGCGCGAAACCGAAGAATCCCTCCGGTGAGCGTGCTGGTTGCGCATCTTGCCGCCACCTGGGCGATGATCGGACTGATCTGGTTCGTACAGATCGTCCACTATCCGATGTTCAACCGGGTGGGCGAATCCAGCTTCGCCCGGTACCAGCGGATTCACCAGCAGCGCACGAGCTGGATCGTCCTGCCCCTGATGGTGGTGGAGCTGATCACCGCGATCTGGCTCGCGGTCGCGCCGCCGGAGATGCTGGAACGCCCGTGGGTGACGATCAACCTCGGGTTGCTGGTTCTGATCTGGCTCTCCACGTTTCTCGTCCAGGTCCCGCTCCACCGGCGGCTGGAGCGCGGGTTCGATGAGAAGGCCCACGCCCGACTCGTGGCCACGAACTGGATTCGGACCGCGCTCTGGACCGGCCGGGGCGTCCTTCTCGCCATCCTGATCGTGGTGGCCGGAGCGTGATGCCATTGGTCACGGCGCTGCCGGAGCCGCAGTTCCCGACTACGATGTGCCGGATCCTGCGAACCGGTGGGGCGGATCGCTCCGCGCTCCTCCGCCCCCGCCTCGCCCCCCGGCGCACGTGGTGCGCCGATTTCCCGCTGCTGGTGTGATGACCCGATGCCCGCGTCCGAACCGACCGTCACCACTTCTCCCCAAGCCGAGGTTCTCGAGGTCGCCTGGCTGACGCGCCTGCTTCGTGACAGCCCCGCCGCGCAGACGCTCGCCCGGTATGTCGAAGAGGGCGGGCCGTCGGCGGCGAGAGGGATCGTCGGATCCAGCACGACGCTTCTGACCGGCGCGCTCGCCGGGCGGATCAACCGCATCCACATTCTCGTGGTGGCGCATCTCGACGACGCGGACGAGGCGGTCGATGAACTTGAACAGCTCGGTCTGCGGGCGGAGAAGTTTCCCGCCCTGGAATACGCCCCAGGGGAGTCGGCGGTGGGGCTCGATCTGCTGGCGACCCGCCTGACGATCGTGCAGCGGCTGCGCACTCCGGAAGCGGCCGATCTTCCGCAGCTCATCATCGCGCCGATCCAGGCGATCATGCAGAGCGTCCCCGATCCCGAGCGGTCGCGGGAACTGCTGCGCATCATTCGGCCGGGCGATTCGCTCGATCCCGGGGAGCTGGTGGGCTGGCTGGACGCCGCCGGCTACCAGCGCGTGGAAGCGGTGGAGAGCGCCGGCGAGTTCGCGATCCGGGGCGGCATCATCGACCTCTACCCCCCGGGCAGTGAGCCGGCGCGGATCGATCTCTTCGGCGACGAAGTCGATGCGCTCTACGAAATCGACCTGGACACGATGGGCTCCGACCGGAAGCTCGATCGGCTCGAGCTGGTCGGAGGCACGGCCGAACAGCTCCAGCGCGACGACGGCATGATCGCCTTCGCGGACGTTCTGCCCTCGTCATCGGTCATCGTCTTCACGGAGATGCTTGAGCTGACCGAGCAGGCCCGCGGCTACTACGAACGGCTCAGCAACCCCGCCGGCATTCTCAGCCCGAGTGAAGTCTTCCGCAGCCTCGCCCGGCGCGGCCACGCCACCGTCGAAGTCAATCACCTCTCGAGTGCGTCGGTGGAGGACCGATGTGTCGCCCTGCCGGTCCGGCCGCTCCCTCCGTTCAGTGACGAGGCTCACGAAGCGGTGGGCGAACTGGCGGAGCTGGCCCGGTCCCACGAGACGTGGGTCGCCTGCCAGAACGAGGGGGAGCGCACGCGCCTGGAGGAACTGCTCGCCGGGGCGGGGGCCGCCGGTCGCGCGACGATCGTGGAGCGCTACCAGCACCGCGGCTTCCTCTGGGATGCCGGTGAGGGGGCCAGGCCGCTCGCCCTCGTTCCCTATCACGAGTTGATGCACCGCTTCCATACCCGCCGGCGGGTGCGCCGCGTCGCGGCCGGCCGGACGATGGATCAGTTTCTCGATCTGCAGCCGGGCGATTTCGTGGTGCACCGCGATCACGGCATCGCGAAGTTCATCGGCCTGCGCACGCTGGATGAGAAACGCGGGGCCGGCGCGCCGGAAGAGTTTCTCACCCTCGAATTCAAGGGCGGTTCCAGGCTTCACGTGCCGGTCACCAAGATCGACCTGGTGCAGAAATACGTCGGTTCGTTCGCCGGCAAGCCGGAGCTTTCGACGCTCGGAGGAAAAAAGTGGAAGCGGCAGAAGGAACAGGTCCGGGAAGCCGTCCGTGACTTCGCCGCGGAGATGCTGCGCCTGCAGGCCGCCCGCGAAGCGATGCCGGGCATCCGCTACCCGGCCGATACCCGGTGGCAGCACGCCTTCGAAGCGGAGTTTCCCTACGAAGAAACCGAAGACCAG
>SLDM01000072.1 GCA_007125255.1 Phycisphaerales bacterium | reverse complement strand
GCGCTCTTCCGGATCGATCTCCTGGCGTCCCGCGTCGATCAGTTCGTCTGCGCGGTCGTTGCGCCAGCTGATGAAGTTGTCTCCACCCCCGGCGATCTGGTCGGAATGCCAGATCTGGTAGGGATCCGATTCCGGGGATGATGGTGACCAGGCCATGGTAATCGCGTCGAAGTCGCGGTTTCGCAATCGGTCGGCGTAGATCGACCAGTCCACCGGGTCGGGACGAACCCGTATCCCCACCCGCGCGCACTGGTCTCGCAGATAGTCCGCGATGCGGCGGGTCGTTTCCGGCCCGGTCGAATAGGTGAACTGGAAATCGAACCGGTCGCCCCGCTCGTTTCGCAGCACCCCGTCTACCTCGCGCCATCCCGCCTCCGCCAGCAGCTCACGGGCTCTCTGCAGGTTGTACTCGTGCGGTTCGATGTTCGGGTTGGCCTGATCCGTCCGCGGATTGAACGGCCCGGTCGCGACCTCACCGATACCTTCGAGAATGCTGTCGATGATCGCCTGGCGATCAAGCAGGTGGGTCATCGCCCGGCGCACGCGCGGATCGGCGAAGTGACTGTCGCGTCCATCGCGACGCCCACCGTTCCAGGCGATGAAGCTGTATCCCCCGCGCAGGTTGTACCAGAGCTTGGACTTGTTCCGCTCCTGCCACCCCTCGTCGTCACGGTAACGGGTGAACTGGCGCGCCGTCGGCGTCATCATGTCCGCGTTCCGATTGTTGTAGGCGGTCAGGGCCGCGATATCTTCGGTGATGACCGTATAGCGCAGTCGATCCAGTGCCGGCCGCGGCCCCCAATACTGCTCATTCCGGATCAGCACGATATCGTCCCGTCCGGGCCGCCACTGATTGTCAGGATCCAGTGATCGCATCCGGAAAGGTCCCGATCCCATCAACAGCCCGGTCGACTGATTGAACTCGGTCGCGGAGAAGTTCTCGTAGTAATGTTTGGGCAGGACCGGCATGCCGAGTGAGACATCACGATTGAGAAACTTCGGTTCGGAGAAGTGGAACTTCACCACTCGCTCGTCGATGACCTCGATTGAGTCGATCAGACCGTAGACCGCGCGAAAGCGATCGGATTCGATCTGCGGGTTCATCATCTTGTCGTAGGTGAATGCGACATCCTCCGCTGTCACCGGCTGCCCGTCGCTGAACCGCGCGTTCGGCCGGATGAGGACGCGAAGCCACATCCCGCTCGGGTCATACTGCCAGGCGGCGGCGAGGACGCCTTCCATCTCCGTCGTCTCGGGGTTGTACCGGCCGAGCGACTCGACGACCTGATCGATGACATACACGCCGTAGACGTCGCGGTAGATCAGCGGCGTGATGGTGGGCGGCTGGGCGCCGAAGATCTCGGTGAAGGTTCCCCCCACCGCGTACTCTTCCTGCCCGCGCGGATCATTGACGAACCCCAGCGGATCCTGCCAGTCGATGTCGATGCCGGCTTCGGCCCACGAATCATCGCGAGCCGCGGCCAAGTCACGCTCGCCCCTTCCGGACGGGGCGGCGACGATGCCATCCTCAAGCCGCTGGCCCATCATCATGAGCTGTTGTTCCAGCCGGTCGATCTGGTTCTGCACCTCCCGGACTTCCGACCAGGTCCGATCGTCGAGGGACATGAGGAAGCCCAGTGCGACCAGAACGACCAGGAGAAGGACAAGAATGACAAAGTCTTTGAGGCCGAATCGATTCTGCATGTTACTGTCCTGCCAGACAGACGTTACGAGGCTTGCCGCGCGGCCGGGGGACGATGAAACCGGTCGGGGTGAGCCAGAAGTGAGTTCGCTTTTCGCGGACATGCGCGCATCCGGAACCGACAGGGTAGCGAATCTGAGTGGTTTCGCCAGCATCCGCCGCGAACGATTCCGCGCGGAGCGGGATTTCCGATCCCCCGTCCCCCCGCCCTCCCGCATCCCTGCCTCCGGGACACCGTGATCGAAAGAGAACCGGGTCTTTACACGATCTGAACAAACCCGGCCTAGGATTCTCCTGGCACAATCTGAACGATCTTTGTTCGGTACTGGAGACACTTGGTGGCAGAGACCTCAATTCTCATCGTTGAAGACGAAACGGATATCTCCGACCTCATTCGATTCCACGTCGAACGGGAGGGATTCCTCGCAAAGGTCGTTCACTCCGGCAAGATCGCACTGGATGTGATTCAACGGGAGCGGCCGACACTGCTGGTATTGGATCTCATGCTCCCGGATCTGGACGGTCTGGAGCTGTGCCGCCGGCTCAAGTGGGATCCGGTCACCCGGACCATCCCGATCCTGATCGTCTCGGCCAAGGGCGAGGAGGCGGATATCGTCACCGGCATCGAACTCGGGGCGGACGATTACGTTACCAAGCCGTTCAGCCCCAAGGAGTTGATGGCCCGGCTGAAGAACATTCTCCGCCGGCAGACCGAGCAGCTCGTGCCCGTCGGCGCGAACGGGAAACAGCTCACGATCGCCAATGGAGCGCTGGTCATTGACACAGATCGTCACGTTGTCTCCGCCGAAGGTGGCCGGGTCGATCTGACCCTGACTGAGTTCGGCATTCTCCATTACCTGGCGGCCCGGCCGGGTTTCGTCCGAACCCGCGACCAGATCATCGCCGCGGTCCACGGCGATTCGGCCGTGTTGTCCAGCCGCACGGTTGATGTCCACATTACTTCCCTGCGCCGGAAACTCGGGCGTCTCGGCAAGACGGTGGAAACGGTGCGCGGCGTCGGTTACCGTCTCTCCGAAGCAGTTGCTTCGAACGCCGTAGACGAGTGAACCGTTCGGTCACACGCCGCATGCCACTGGGACAACCTCGAACTCTGCTCTGGCGGCTCTGCCTTGCCCTGATCGCGGTGCAGCTCATCGTCGCGGCGATCGCGACGGCGTATGCCTGGCAAAGCGTGCGCTCCTTCCATCACGCGCAGACGCACGAGCAGCTCCGGCGCATCGCCTCGTTCCTCGTAGGCCCCTACGCCGAACTCGTCGCGCAGGATGATTTCGGCGAACTCGATGAAGTGGTCAAGCGCGAAGCGCGGGCCACCGGGCTGCGCATCTCCGTCTTTCTCGAAGACGGCACGCCGGTCGCCGATTCACACCACGACCCCGG
>SLDM01000186.1 GCA_007125255.1 Phycisphaerales bacterium | reverse complement strand
GAACTACGCCGTCCTGAAGAACAATTCCCATCGCCATGCACATCCGGTAGGCGTACATGTGACCGTGCCGCATCGCGATGCCGTCCCGCTGAATCGCGCCGGTCACCTCCGCGCTCGATATGGTGGTGCTGCGAAAGCTGATCGTTCCCACCCGCGAGTCATCTCCGTGGTTGGGACCGAAGATCCGCACCCGCGGGTGGTGATTCAGATAGCCGAGGAGCCGCTGCTGCAGCGGCAGCTCGGCTTCGGTCATCCGGCGACCCGCCTTCTCGATCGCGGACCGGTCCGGCATCCCGGTGCCGGTGCCGGACCCGCCGGTGAGGTGCTGCAGGTACTCGCCGAACCCGAGCAGTCCCGCGCACCCTTCGTGCGAAACCCCGCCCGGCTCGAACTTGTACGGCACCTCGTCATCCGGGATGAAGAAGTGGTTCGGCCCCCGGAGTTCCGCAATCGCGTCGGAACGGCCGTAGAGCGCGCCCATGTGCGGGCCGTAGACCTTGTACGTGGAGTAGACGTACCAGTCGACGTTCCACGCGCCGACGTTCATCGCCCGGTGCGGAGCGTAGGCCACGCCGTCCACGACCACGCGGGCCCCGGCCTCATGGGCGAGCCGGGTGATTGCCTCGATATCGACGATCTCGCCGAGCAGGTTGGAAACGTGAGGAAAGGCCAGCAGGCGCGTGCGATCGCCGAGCAGTGACTTCAGATCGTCGAGCGAACAGGCACCGGTTTCCGGATCGACCTTCCACCAGCGGATGCGCACGCCTTCCACGCGGTCGGCCAGACGTTCCCACGCGCCGAGGTTCGCTTCGTGGCCGGTTTCGCACAGGATGATTTCATCGCCGGCCTTGAGCGTCGGCGCGTAGCACTCCGCGAGCATGTTGCAGAGCTGCGTGCAGGAAGCGCCGAGAATAACCTTCCCCGCGGATTCACCGCCCATGAAGCGGTTGATGAAGCGGTGCGCCTCATCGACGACTTTCGTGCAGTGGCTCGAGAGCTCGTACCCCGCACCGAGCTGGACGTAGCTGTTGCACATGTATTCGCGCATGCGGTCGGCCACCATGATCGGAACCTGCGAGCCCCCGGCATTCTCGAAGTAGACCAGGTCGCGCCGGAGCGCGGGAAAGTGGGCGCGGATCGCCTCTGTGCTGGCGTGGTCGCGATCGGTCGGCAGGGGGACGGTCGGCTTGTTCGTCTTCACTCAGTCAACTCCCAGGTTCAGTTCTTCCGCGGGCACCGAGGCGTCTTCGGCCGCGGCCGGGTAGGGATGCAGTTCGATCCCGATCGTGCGGAGGGTGGATTGACCATCGTGGTCGGTCAGCAGGGGGGTCGCCACGATCAGGACGGTGCTGAGAAGGCCGAGCGCGATGGAGAGTCGGTCGCCCCACGACCAGCGCCGGAGCCAGCCGCCCCAGACCGCGCGCGGATGCTTCCGGGCGGTTTCGGTGCCGCCATCGCCGGAATCTTCATCTCTCTGGCCGCGCGCCACCGCGCGTCCGAGTTGGGCTGCGTCATCCACCGACAGGAGTACGCCCCGCAGCGCGCGTTGCCAGCCGGCAAAGCGGGCTCCGGTCTGGAGCCCGGCGCGGGTGGCGCTGCTCAAGCCGGCAATTCCCAGAATGACCTCCATGTACAGCCCGATCACGAGCGCGAAGAGCACCAGCGCGATATCGAGTTTGGTCTCCCAGAGGACCCGGGCGATCACGCCCGGGACCCACGTTTCGAGGCTGCGCTGGCGGACCCATTCGAAAATCATGTGTACCGCGACGACCGCGACGAGCCAGAAGAGGCTGATCCAGATCGAGAGCACCACCGCGAGGGTGATGTACCCGCCGATGAACAGCCACGAATCATCGTGATCGACCACCCACTGACGGATCGCGCCGCCCCGGGCGAGCCTCCCCGGCGGCGGCTCGGAAGTATCGATTGTCGCCGCGGATCTGGTCATCGATGGATACATCACCGTCTGGAAGAGGTTGCGTCAAGCCCGGCGGCGACAATCCCCCCCCGCCCCTCATCCGCGCAGGAAGGCGGCGAGGGCCACCACGGCGATGAGTCCCAGGCCGATGAGGATCACGAGTTGGCGAATGCGATGGTGCCGCACGAGTTGGTCCGATCGGTTCCGGGGAGATTTCAGGCGATCGTAAAACGCTCCGAACGCAGGCGCAGCATGCCGACGCCGCGCTGCTGCAGGTGCCGCTCCAGGAAGTCCATCATCGGCTCCGGGCCGCAGAGATAGAAGACGCCCTGGCGAATGAGAGGTTCTGGAATCAGCTCCCGGATGAGCGCATCGCTCGGCGGTCCGGGGACGTGTTCGATCGAAGGATCCGGTTCGTCAAGAACGTGCACGATGCGCAGTCGGGGCAGGTCCCGCTGGAGCTCGGCGAGCTCCTCCCGAAAGGCAACCGATGAGATCCGGGCGTGACCGATGATCAGCAGAACCTCACGGGACTCCTTCCGATCGCGGAGGGTGCGGAGAAAGCTCAGGAAGGGCGTGACTCCAATGCCGCCGGCGAGGAAGACCAGGGGGCGGTCCGGCGGGACGGTGTCGATCACGAACGCGCCGTACGGTCCCTCGAGATACGCGGTTCTGCCCTTGAACGCCTCACCGATTGACGCGGTGAAATCACCCAGCGCCTTGATCGACAGCTCAATGCGATCCGGTCGCTCACTGCTGGAGGCGATCGTGAAGGGATGCTGCTGCAGGTTGAAGGGACTCTCCGCCACCGTGAGCCAGACGGCCTGGCCGGCCCGGAACTTCATGCCGTCGTGACCGGCCGGTTCCAGGGTCAGGGTGCAGATGCGCGGCGTCTCCCGGCGAACTGCGCTGATGCGCCACGGACGCCGGCGAAGCAGGGCCGGCTGCACGAGACGTGTCCTGATCAGCAGGCCCAGCGCCGCCGCGATCACCAGGAACCAGACGGCCTGTTTCCAGAGCCCCTCGACGTAGTGCCCCACCTGCGTCACGTGGGCGAAACCGATCAGCAGGATCAACCCCCCCAGCACCCCGTGGCTCAGCCGCCACCACTCGTAGGGCAGTCGCAGGCGCGTCCGCAGCAGCGTCAGGATGATGAGGGCCATCGTGGCCAGCAGCACCAGCG
>SLDM01000363.1 GCA_007125255.1 Phycisphaerales bacterium | reverse complement strand
CGCTACGCCATTGAACGCAAGCGGAACGAGGAGGCCCTCCATGCCGCGGCGGAACACCAGCGGTTGCTGCTCAGTGAACTCGACCACCGGGTGCGGAACAACCTCGCTTCCCTGCTCGGCCTGGTCGACATCAGCCACGAGCGATACCACGATCTCGATGCGTTTGCGACATCGATGCGCCGTCGCGTGCAGATGATGGCGACCGTTCACACACTGCTCTCCCGTTCGAACTGGCTGCCGCTGCCGCTGCAGAAACTGATCGACGCGCTCCTGCCACCCGGGACCAAGCCGCAGGTCGAGACCACCGGACCGGCGCTGACGGTGCCGGTGCGCCAGATCCCCGCCCTCGGCATGGTGCTCCATGAGTTCATCACCAACAGCATGAAATACGGGTCGCTCAGCCATCGCGACGGCAGGCTTTGCATTGCGTGGGATGCCGAGCCGATCGAGGAGGATGTGGTTCATGCCACGGTGCACTGGCGCGAGCAGGGAGGTCCGGCCATCGATCGCGCTCCCGACCCCGGCGTCGGGGTCAGTCTGATTCACGGGCTGGTCAATTCCGAGTTGCAGGGTGAGGCTCAAATGACGTTTCCCCGCAGCGGGGCGGATCACCGGCTCACGATCACGCTCGACGGCCGCGATGCCGAGATCAGCAGCCGCCGGGCGGCGATTCTGGAACGCTACGGCTTCGGCACGGAACGGACGGGCATCGATTCGCCCGGAGCATGAGGGCGGAGGCGGGGGCCACCGGGCCGCGGCGTGGAAACGGTCGCGCGAAGAATCGGACCCGGACTGGTTTGCCCTGCCCGGTGGGCCGATATGATCCCTGCCGTGAGCGAGCGTTCCCCTGAAGACGACGGCGCGCTGCCTGAGGAGGCGCCGCAGCAGCCCCCCGCCGGATCGGGGGAGACCAACCCGCCCCTGGCGCCGGGCGAGCGGGAGCGCGCCGAGTTTCGCGGCGAGGCCATCGCCGTCCGCAGCATCATCGGCGGGGGACTCATGGGCCTGGCCAATATCGTTCCGGGGATCTCCGGCGGGACGATGCTGCTCGCGACCGGCATCTATCCGCAATTCATTTCCGCCGTGGCGGAGGTCACGACCTTCCGGTTTCGGCGGACCTCACTCATGGTCCTGCTCTGCGTGGTCGGGGCGGCAGTCGCGGCGATCGCCGGTTTCGCCAAGCTCTTCGGTGAAGCGGTGGTCGACCACCGCTGGGTCATGTACAGCCTGTTCATCGGTCTGACATTGGGCGGCATCCCCCTGATCTACCGGATGGTCCGTCCGGCCGGCGCCACGGTGTACCTTTTCGCGGCCGCCGGGGTGCTGGCGATGGCGGCACTCACCCTGATGCTGCCCGGCGCGGAGGCGGGGGGTGAGAGCGGCCGGGCCTACCTGATGCTCTTTCTTGCCGGCCTGGTCGCTGGTTCGGCGATGATCCTGCCCGGATTGTCCGGCAGCTACCTCCTCCTGATTCTCGGCCAGTACATCGTGATCGTGACGGCCATCAGCGCTGCGGTGGATGCGGCCCGCCGGCTCGACCTGGGGGGGCTGATCGAGGCGATGCACGTCTTCGTGCCGGTCGGGCTCGGGGCAGTCGCCGGCGTCGTCGGCGTGAGCAATCTCATCAAACTGCTGCTCGTGAAGTTTGAGCGGGCCACGCTCGGATTCCTGCTCGGCCTGCTGCTGGGTGCGGTGATCGGACTGTGGCCATTCCAGGAGCCGGTGCGGCCGGAAGTCGGGGATGTCGTCAAGGGCGTGGTGCTGGAGACCGAGGCGATGATTGCCGAACTCCCGCCGAGCGATTATCCGGAAGACTTCTTCACCCCTGCCCCCGGCCAGGTCGCCGGCGCCGTCGCCCTGATTCTGGTCGGATTCGGGATCTCCACCGGCATCGCCCGGCTCGGGCGCGATCGGATCGGCCGTGGTGAGCGCTGCACCGGAACCGATTGAACCGCAGCGCATTATGAAGCTTTTGGCGCTTGCGAACCGAAGAAATGACGACCGGGTTGCTCTCGCGAGCCCCGGCCGGCCGCCGATAGATCCTTCTGCGGCGCCCTCTGACTCGTCCACCGCGTGCCCCCTCTGCCGCGCGAATCCACCGGAACTCGCCATGGCTCAGACCGCCATTCTCATCGGGACCCCCGCACTCTGCCGGCGGCTCAACCGGCAACTGGCCGAGTTGCCCGATCCCCCGGTCATCCTCGGATGGGTCCTCTGCGGGAAGCATGGCACCCAGGACGAGACGGTGTCGGGCCAGCCCGCGGAGGCGGGCGTGCTCGGCACGATCGCGGATCTTGAAGCCATCTGCGCGCGCCGCGAACCGGCGTCAGCGCTCTTGAGCCTGCCCGCGGTCATGAAGGATCAGATCACCGCGATTCGCACCCGGCTGCGCCGACTGGGAGTCGCCGACCGCTTCATGCCCACATTGGAAGACCAGATCGCCGGTGTCGGTCCGCGCACGCACCTCGACATCGACCTTTCCCACCTGCTCCGCCGCACGCCGAAACAGATGGATCCGGACGAAGTCGCCCCGGCGATCCGCGGGAAGCGGGTCCTGATCACCGGGGCCGGGGGGTCCATCGGCAGCGAGCTGTCGCGGATCGTTGCCCGGTTCGAGCCGGCCGAGGTCCTGTTGATGGAGCGCTCGGAGAACGCGCTCTTTGAGATCGACCGACAGCTCGCGCAGCTGGTCCCGCAGCAACCCCGCCGCGCCATTCTGCACGACGTGGTCGAAGCGGAAGCGACGCGCGGCTGGTTCGAACGGCTGAAGCCTGACATCGTCTTCCACGCCGCGGCCCACAAGCACGTGCCGATGATGGAGGATCATCCCGCGGCGGCGGTGGACAACAACGTTTTCGGAACCCGATCGGTGGTTGATGCGTCCCACGCCACCGGCGTGGACCGGTTCGTCATGATCAGCTCCGACAAGGCGGTCAACCCCGTCTCGATCATGGGCGTGACCAAGCGGCTGGCGGAGCTGTACGTTCAGCACCTCAGCCAGCACTCCCGGACCGGATTCTCAACGGTTCGGTTCGGCAACGTCCTGGCCTCCTCCGGCAGCGTCCTGGAGACGTGGTCACGGCAGATCGCGGCGGGGGGGCCCCTGACCGTGACCGACCCCCGGATGACGCGGTACTTCATGACGATTCCCGAGGCGGCCTCCCTGGTGATCCAGTCGATGGCCCTGCTCGACCGCACACTGGAGGCGGGAGAGGTCTTTCTCCTGGACATGGGCGATCCGCTGAAGATCGTCGACCTGGCGCGGCAGTTCGCGCTGCGGCACGGTCTGGAGCCCCGCCTGCCCGGAACGGAGGGAGAAGCACCGCCGGGCTCGATCGAGATCGTCTACACCGGGGTTCGACCCGGCGAGAAGCTGCACGAAGAGCTGGCCTTCGACGCCGAGTGCATGCGGCCAACCCGGCATCCGGATATCAATATCTGGTCGCTCTCGCCCCCGGATTGCCGATATGTTGTGAAGATGATCCGGGACCTGTCTCCCGGACATCGTCCGGACGATCCGGCGGAGCTGGCCCGGGCCGTGCGGGAGGCGCTGCCGGAGTCCACCAGGCCCGTGGCGGCGGCGTGATGGCGGGGGCGTTCGAATGGAGGATGGGTCTGCAAGACTTGCGTCCGATGCCAAAGAACATGAAACTACCGCGTGCAGATGATTATCTTTCGGTCAGATTCCCCGGCCCCGCCGGGGAGAGGCGGGCAGGAAGGCCCGCGGATCTTGAAGACCACTCAGGGATGGATGCCCATGGTTCGAAATGAGATGAAGCGCACGCTTCCCGTTGAGGACGCGTTGCGGCTGCGCCGTCAGGCGGATGACCTGCTGGAGCGTCTACGGGAAACCCGTGCGGCCGCCGAAGCGAGAATCGAGGAATCCGGCCGGCCGGATCCGATCAAGGCCGTCACCGGCACCAGCGCGCTCGATCAGGCGATCCGCACGACCCGATCCATGATCAAGCACATGGACGAGCTCATGCACCAGATGGACGCCGAGCTGGCCGATGCCGGTTCCGAATCGCTGACCGTTTGAATTGACCGAAGCCGCCGATCCACGGAAGTAACCAACGCATGAGCCGTTCCACCAGTAAGAATCCCCGCGGCAAGGCCGCGGCCCAACGTTCCGCCGCCCGCCGAAATCAGGACCGCGGCGTCTTCGCGGTCGTGATCATGGTCAGTCTCTTCATCCTCGGGCTCTGGTTCCTCGCTTCCGCGGAGACCTTCCCCTACGCCGTCATCGGCTGCGTGATGGCGGTCCTCGGTTTCTTCAATGTCTTCACGCTCAAGGTCATCCTCGGGAAAAAGCTCGCCCTCTGGCAGCAGCCCTTTGCGCGTCTGCCGCTGCGTTTCGCCGGTTTCGGCGGCCGGGGCATGAGACCGCTGGACGCGGCGCGGGGTGAGCAGGCCGCCATGATGGCGTTCTACATCACCCTTGCTCTCAGCGTCGTCATCCTCGTTGCCGTTACGCTCTTCATGCTGCAGTTTGCCGCCTGAGCCGGTACACTCCCCGGATGAGCACCACGCTGACCCGCCCCGTTCTGCAGTTCCGTCGCCTTTCCGATCGGGCAACCCTGCCGCAGTACCAGACCGAGCACGCCGCCGGGCTGGATCTCCACGCGGCGATCGAAGCGCCGATCACCCTCGCGCCGGGCGGGATCGAACTCATTCCCTGCGGCTTCGCGATGGCGGTTCCCGTCGGCTACGAAGCCCAGGTCCGTCCGCGGTCGGGCCTCGCGACCCGGTCCGGCATCTCCCTGCCCAACGCGCCCGGGACGATCGACGCCGATTACCGCGGCGAGGTGAAGGTGGCGCTGATCAACCTCGGCTCCGCACCCTTTACCATCGAACCGGACATGCGCATTGCGCAGATGGTGGTTGCCCCCGTGGCCCACTGCCAGGTCGAGGAAGTTGATGAGCTCGGCTCCACCCAACGCGGTGAAGGCGGCTTCGGCTCGACCGGTCTGTAACCGTCCTCTGCCGCCGGCTCAGATCGCCGCGGAGAATCAGTACTGCAGTACCGCCGTGACCTCGTGCGGCTTGACGCGCTGCCGGCCGTTCAGAAACGTCAACTCGATCAGGACCGAGATGCCGGCGATCTCCGCGCCGAGACCGTGAACGAGATCACAGCATGCCTGCATCGTCCCGCCGGTCGCCAGCAGATCATCGACGATGAGCACGCGATGCTCCGGCCCGATCGCATCGGCATGGATCTCCAGGGTGTCCGTGCCGTACTCGAGGTCATAGGTCATCGACCGCCGCTCGGCGGGAAGCTTGCCGGGTTTTCGCACCGGCACGAAACCGCAGCAGAGTGATTGCGCGATGGCCGTGCCGAAGATGAAGCCGCGTGATTCCGCCCCGACCACCAGATCAATATCCGCCTTGCGAAACGGATTGGCCATGAACTCCACCGCCAGGGCCAGCCCGGCCGGATCGGCCAGCAGCGGCGTGATGTCCTTGAACATCACGCCCGGCTTGGGAAAGTCGGGAATCTCGCGAATCAACGGTTCGAGTCGTTGCGGCATCGGGGCGATCGTATCGGTGGGCATGAATCGTGGGTCGGAGTCGGCGCAGCCGCGATGGTCGCACCGGCGAAGGCATGATGATACCGTGAGTGTTGCCGCCCGCCGGGCTCACGCGCCGATGTTTCCGGTGAAGGATCTTCGATCATGGATGCGCCTTTCTCAGCACAGACCGACGCTGGCCCGACACGTACGGTGCTTGATGCCTGCCGTCGTGCCGGTTTCGCCCTGGCCGGTGTGGCGCCGGCTTCGCCGACCGATTACGCCGAGGAGCTGCGCGACTGGCTCGGCGCCGGCAAGCACGGCGAGATGCACTACCTCGAGAAACACGTTGCGGCGCGGCTGGACCCGCAGCGCATTCTCGAAGGCGCGAGAAGCGTGATCTGTGTCGCTGATCGTCACGTCGATCGCGCGCCGTCCGATCGCCTTCCTTCCGAGCGACGCGACCGCGGTCGAATTGCACGTTACGCGCGGGGGGATGACTACCACCGTGTGATCAAGAAACGTCTTCACGCGCTCGCCGATGAACTGAGCACGCGTTTTCCGGATGAACAGTTCCGCGCGTGCGTGGACACCGCGCCGCTTCTCGAACGCGAGTACGCCGCCCGCGCCGGGATCGGGGCGGTCGGCAAACACACGCTGCTCATTGAACGCGGGGTGACGAGCTACCTGCTGCTTGGCGAACTGCTCACGACGCTCGAGTTGCAGGGCACCGGGCCGGAGGAACGGATCGACCCCTGCGCATCCTGCACGCGCTGTATCGAGGCGTGCCCGACGGATGCGATCTCGCCGTGGTCGGTCGACGCCACGCGGTGCATCAGCTATCTGACGATCGAACATCGATCTCGAATCGAGGAATCATTTCACGAGCCGATCGGCGACTGGCTCTTCGGGTGCGACATCTGCCAGGAAGTCTGTCCGCACAACCACCCGACGCGGCGGACGAGGGCGGCCGCGCGGCATGAGGCGTACGCGTCACGGACCGATTCGTTTGATCTGCTCGAGGTTCTGGACTGGACCGAGGAGGCCCGCCGGGCGGCCCTCACCCGCTCCGCGATCAAGCGGGCGAAGCTGAACATGCTCAAACGCAACGCCCTGATCGTTGCCGCCAACGCGCTGCGCCGCGGCGATCACGAGGCGAACCACCCCCGATTGCGCGCCCGCATCGAAGCGCTGGCGACGGATCACGCCGAGGATGCCCTCGTGCGCGATACCGCCCGGCAGGTTCTGCGCGGTCTGGACCGCGGCTGAATCGTTCCTGTTCGCGTTCAGGACGCCGGTCCGAAGGATGGGGTCAGATCAACCCCACTGGTCGAGCAGGATGAGCAGGTCGAAGACGTTGACCTGCCCGTCACCGTTCAGATCGGCCGGACAATCCTCCGGCCGCGGGCACGGTCCCCATTGGTCGAGCAGGATGAGCAGGTCGAAGACATTGACCGACCCGTCGCCGTTGAGGTCGCCGAGGATCATCTCTCCGGCATCGAGATCGATGGAGACCGTGCTCATGTCCAGCGGCGCACTCCGGCCGTGGGCAACCCACAGGTCGTAGGCGTTCTGTCCGCGATCATCGGTGACGTTGGCATCTCGCAGAAACTCGATGTATTCGCGCGTCGTCGTCTGGTAGTAGAGCGTGACGACCGCCTCCGCCGCGCCGGCGGGGACGGCGTACTCGGTGTCGTCCCAGTGCTGTCCATCCTCGTAGGTGTAGTTCACCGGTGCCGCGCGAATCTCCTGGAACGCTGCGTTCGTGAATCCGACGGGTGGAATGCGGTTATCAAACAGAACCTCGTTGTTGAGCACGAGGTGGAAGGACTTTCCCGCGGGCAGGCCGACCTGCTCCGCGATGTCGTCGGTGATTCCCAGCTCCGCCTCGTAAACCTTGGTGTCGCCGGTCGTGAGGGTGGCGGTCCGGTAGTCGTACGCGCCGTACTCGTGGATCAAGGTGCCGTTCTCACCAAAGAAGCGCACGTTCAGCCACATCCGCCGCCCTTCGGGATACCCGGTCGGGAGCTTGTGCCCCGACCAGTTCGTCACGCGCACCTTGAGCAGATCCTGCTCCACGGAAAGGTCCACATCGGCCGCGTTCCGGAGGAGTTCGGCGGTGCGGCCATGGGCGTCGGCCACGGACTGCTGGTTCATCCCCGTCGGTCCGGCGCCGTACTCATCGAGAATCGCCCCGAGGACCCACGTGTTCGCCCCGGCGAAGTGGTGCTGCGA
This sequence comes from Phycisphaerales bacterium, assembly GCA_007125255.1. Lineage (GTDB taxonomy): Bacteria > Planctomycetota > Phycisphaerae > Phycisphaerales > SM1A02 > SKZB01. Next base: position 3,894 of record SLDM01000363.1, on the reverse strand, counting down.
GAAGTCCGGGTGAAAGTCGAGGCCCGGGTCACTCTTGGTAAACGCACAACCCCCTTCAAATCGCTTCGGCATGTGACAATCGTGGCAGGACTGCATGATGCCGGTGGGGTGCGCGCCGCCGAAGCGGCCGTCAGGAAAGTGGACGCCGCCGTCGGCGAAGTCGCTGAAGAGCCATTCGCTGTAGGTGCGCTGTTCGGGCATCATGTCATGCTGGTGGCCGGTAGGGTGCGGCTGACCGAGGGGGCCGAGCGCATAGCTGCCATCGCGCTGACGGACATAGACGGGATTGCTCACGTCGTGACACGCGGCGCAGGAAGCCGATTCACGGTGAAACTGCGAGAAGATGATCGGCGCCGGTTCGTGGTAGTTCACCGCGACATCACGTGAGGATCGGCGCACGTCCGCCGGATCGATCACGAACTGGGCGTTTCCCGCGTGGCCGTCGGGGGGAAAGTCGAGGGCCGCGAGGATCGAGAGATCTTCCGGCGGGCTGACGCCCTCCTGGTAGACCGGATCGACCATGCGGTGGCAGAAGTGACAACTGATGCCGTCGAAATCAATCGGGCCGAACTCGGAGAGATCACCGGTGATGGATTTCCCCGCCAGCCACGCCCCCGGGGCGTGACAGCGAATGCAGAACTCACCCGCCCCGGCCGCATCCTGATTCGCAATCGTCAACGCCGCCTGCCAGATCGGATCACGGGCGGACTGCGCCATCAGGCTGTTGACCCAACCGTCGTACGGCTCGGCGTAGGTCTTGGGCATCTCCATCGAGTAGAAGCCGTGGCAGAACGAGCAGTTTCCCCCCGGTTGCACCGGCGCAAACGCGCCGGCGTCCGGGTTCGGCTGGGTTCCGGGATGGAAGAAGTCATCCACCGTCGTCGGCAGCGTCTGCTGTCCGCCACCGGCCGGTCCCGATCGTCCGTTCCCGCCTCCGAACACCTGCGGGCCCAACTGTCCCGCGCCGAGCACGAGCAGCAGGGCGACACAGCAGGTGCCGAGGATTCGTTTCTTCGCCCGCGATGAGGGCATGGATGAGCCTCCTTAAGCCAATCTGTACACCGATCGACCCGGTTGGCACCGGTCGCGGCCAGAGATCCCCACATTGAACGATTTTCCCCCTGGGTGCTTTCCAGACTGACCGACCCAGACTGACCACCCAGACTGACCGCCCCCCGGAATCCGGTGGTTGCTGCGCCCGATCCGCGAATCAACACGTCCAATATAGTTCACCCGTGACATCGGTCAAAGCAAATCCGCGGCCAATGAATAACCAACGGAAACCGTGGGTGGATCGGCAGTTCGGTTCGGTCTGGTCCGGTTGGACGCGGTTATCGCCCCCCCCCAAACACACACAGGGATGTTCCACGGGCGCGGGGGAGGGTACACTGCCGCCCATGCCGAGCGTTGTCACCCGCCGTTGGATGATCCCCTTCCTGATTGTCGCGCTGATGCTCACCGGCTGCCGGTCGGTCGACGGGCCGGAACTCGTCACGTTCGATGCGGCGCAGTACCGTGAGGCGTTTGATCTCTCCGCCGAAGTGGCGCGGGAGCGCGGGTTGCAGCCGGGCTACCGCGACCGGCGCACGGGAGTTCTGGAGACCGAACCGGGTCATGCCGGCTCGATCTTCGAGCCGTGGGATCGACTGACGTTGACGGTCGGGCAGGCGGTGGAAAGCACGTTCCGTTACCAGCGGATGCGGGCCCGCTTCGAGTTTCTGCCGGCGGCGTTCGTTGCGCGGGATCCGATCCGGGATCAGCGTGATCCCATCCCGCTGAACGCGCCGCCACCGGACCTCACCGCGATGGAGACCGGTGAAATGGAGCTGCGCGTCTGGGTCTACGTCGAGGAATCCTCTCATCCCGACATGCGCCGCGATCCGTGGTCACGCCGGCTGACCACACGCAGCCCGATCAGTCGCAGCGATCCCGAGGATGCCTCCACCCAGCGGGCGTGGATTCCCGTTGAGCGTGACCGCAGAATGGAGCGGCATCTTCTGGCGGAAATCCAGCGGCGCCTGAATGCCCGCGGCGAAGCCGACGAACGAGGTTGATCGAAACCGATTTCAACGAAGCGACGAAGTGACAAAGTGACGGAGTAACGAAGTGATCAAGGGGCTGACGTCGGCGCGGGTCCTGACTCGGTCACTCCCGAAGCTGGTCAGCTTGGCGAAACACGTCTCGACCTGGCGACAATTTGAGATGTGAGCTTCCCAATCACTGAGGAACAGTCACCGTGGGACAAGTTGCCGACTACAGGCAACATTTTCTCTGCAGCAATCAATGGCTCGGCGCCGGTGAGGTGATACAGTCATCGGAGTTCGCGAAGGGGGAGGGGGGAGAGGGGGGGAGTCACCCTGACCTCTGCGGAGTTGCTCCCATGAAGCTTCCGTCAACCATTCGGCCGCGCGTCTCTGACCGGACTCAGAACCGGTACCGACCTTCGGCTCCGGAGAACCGTTCGTTCCATCGCATCCGGAACGCCATCGCGGCGGCAGCCCTGGTGGGCAGCAGCGCCACCATCGTCCACGCCCAGGCGGGGCTCGACGCCCTGATCGAGCGGTTGGGCGAGGCGCAGGTGCCCACCGGCGCGGGGGTGATCGTCGGCATGGTCGAAGCGCCGACGTCCGCGGGCAACTACATGCCCAACGCCAACCACCCCGAACTCTCCGGCGCGGAGCTGATCGCCATGAGCGGATCCAGCGGCGCATCGGGGCACGCGACGACGGTCGCGCGGAACTTCTTCGGCTCGGTCCTCAGCATCGCGCCGGGTATTCCCACCGCGCACGTCTGGGAGACGAACGACTGGATTCAGGGTGGCGGCCTCAAGGTCGGTCAGGGCACCTCGGCCGCGCCCGCCGCGCCGCCGGGTGGGCTGCGCATTGTGAACCACAGCTGGATCGGCAATGTCGGCAACTTCAACAACGAGGCGATCCGCCGCGCGGATTTCGCCGCCGCGCGCGACCAGGTGCTGTTCGTCGTGGGCTTGAACAACGATCCCGACCAGGTTCCGCTGCTCGGACACATGTACAACGCGATTTCGGTCGGCGTGCCCAGTGGCAACCACGCCACGGGCGACACGATCAGCGGAATCGACGGCCCGGGGCGCATGAAACCCGAGCTCGTGGCGCCGGGCAACCTCACCAGCTGGTCCACGCCGGTGGTCAGCGCCGCGGGGGCGCTGCTGGTCGAGACGGCGAAGACCGATCCCGCGCTGGCGCCACACCGCGCCGACGCCCTGCGGATTGACGTCGTTCGCGCCGTCCTCCTTGCCGGGGCCGACCATCAGGAGGGCTGGTCCAACCAGCCGGTCACGTCCGGCCCGCAGCGGGGCGTGACCAGCCGCCCGCTCGATGAAACCTTCGGCGCGGGGCATCTGAACATCGACCGGAGCCACCGAATCCTGACCGGTTCGGTCGTGGACGGAGTCGGGCAGCCGCTTCCCGAAAAGGTCGCCGGCCACGCCGGCTGGGGCCGTGCCGAACTGACCACCGGCCAGAGTCGTTCCTGGCGTTTTCACGTGGCGGAGGATGCCGAAGAGGTTTCGATCCTCGCGGCGTGGAACCGGACGTTTGGCGCGAACTTCAATACCCCATCTTCCCAAGTCACCACGCTGACGCTCTGGCGCGTCGACGAACGGGGCGAACTCGCGTCGCTGGTCGGGGCCGGCGGGGAGGGGTTCTTCGCCTCCGGCAACGTGGTCAGTCAGAGCACGGTCGACAATCTGCAACACCTGTATCTCGTCGATCTGAAGGCGGGAGAGTACGTTCTCGAGGCCGCGCGCAATGATCTCTTCGGCGGCAGCCGTGAACTGGCGGTCGCCTGGCTCTTTCCCGAACCGCCCGATGACGGTGATCCGGGCATCGTCGGGGATCTGAACGGTGATGGTGTCGT
>SLDM01000169.1 GCA_007125255.1 Phycisphaerales bacterium | reverse complement strand
TGAACCCGCCCCGCCCTCCCGGCGTTTCGAAGAGGATGGAGCCGCCGTCGAGCACGTACTGTTCGAACGCCTCACGCCCCGCGGCCGTGAAGGAGACCGGTTCGGTGCCGCTGATGAGAACCAGGTCGGGCAGGGGCGCGTGCCGGTGAATCTCTGCGAGCGGAAGTGTGGCCAGTTCCAGGTCCAGATCGCCCTGGAGCGCCAGGGCCTCGCGGAACCTCGGGAGCGCGGCGGGTTCGGGATCCCAGTTTCCCGCGTGTTCGGCCCGGACGATGCGGGCCGCACGTCCCTCGGCGGGACGCGCCGCTTCACCCAGCGGGGAGACGGTATCGTCCCGGGCCGCGAGGCGTGCCGGCGCGCGGTTCATCTCCGATGCGTACAGAAAAATGTTGCCCGCCAGCGCGAACTCATCGGCCCGGCGGCTGTCGTACCCGCGCTGGTACGCGCCGGCGAGGTCACCGTCGACGGCGAGAATGATCAGGTCCCGCACGCCGTTGGACAATCCTTCGAGACGAAACCGGTCATGCCGGAGCGGCGTGTGCGCGGAAAACGCCCAGTGATCCTGGGGCAGTCGCCGCCACTCGTATTCGGGATAGCAGCGAGAGGCGAGCGTGCGGATCGATCGGGCGAACTCCCGTCCGGCATCTTCCTGGACCGCGAAAAGCAATCCTCCGCCATCGAGGTATCGTCGAAAACGTTCCACGACCGGGGAGGGTTCATCCCGTTCATTCACCCACGGGATCGAGCGGTCTGACGCGTAGTAGAGGACCGGGGCGCCGAACCATTCCTCCACCGGTGCGGCAAGGTCGAGGATCTGCCAGCTCAGCACGCCGGCGGTCAGATCGCTGAGCCAGCGCACCACGTTGGCCGCGTCGCGCGGCCGATTGTTCCACCGGACGCGGTCATCCTCCAGCTTGTTGAAGGCCACCGGAACCCGTCCGTGACTGAGAAACTTGAGCGCGAAGGCGAGATCGTCATGGCGCGGCCGGGCCCGGCGTCCGTCGCCGTAAAGATTCTGGTGAACGCTCATCTCCCCGGTCGCCTGATCCAGTGCGCAGAGGCGGTGAATCAGTTCGGCCGCACCTTCGCGGTACCAGTCGTGCTCACCGAAGTGCCGGTAGCCGCTGGCCAGACCGACGCGTTCCACGCCGTAGAGGTAGTAGTAGAAGTACTGATCCCGGCCCGGATTCTGATCCGGACGGAAGTTCTCCGAAAGCCACGCAAGCCCCGCTTCGATCGCGCGTTCGGCGTCGGTCGGCTCCCACTGGGAGTCGATCCGGACTCGATCCGAAGCGTGAAGGATGTCCTGAATCATGAGCAGCGTTCCCACCCCGGCGGCCGTCATCGAACCGGTCGCGGGCCCGCTCCCCCGGTAGTTCCACCCGCCATCGGACAGGTGCATCTCCAGGTAGCCCCGTTCGAGAGACCGCCAGAGTTGCGGTGGAACGCGGGCCCCGCGCTGCGCGGCCTCCCAGAGACCCAGGCCGCCGTACTGCCGCAGCGAGTTGTCCCGCACGGTCGTGCTCGGCAACTGCTGGTACGCCCAGCCACCGGCTTGCCGGCTGAACCCGTTGATCAGCCACTGCGCATCCCGCTCGAGTTCGTTCTGAAAGTTGGGCGGCAGCATCGCCCAGACCATGGCCCGCACGGCGACGGCGTACGTCCCGCGCATCTCGTGCCCTCGCAGGTACTCGATCACATCGCGCAATCGCGGGTTCTGGTACGACTCACCGGCATACAGGAGTGCCAGCGTGACCAGCGCGGTGGAGCCGCCGGTCTGGAACTGGCTGCCATCGCCGCGTGCGCCGCGTCTTTCCCAGAAGATCTCCGGGTCCTTGCGTTCGTAGAGCTCTTCCACCAGGGCGCTGATGGCCGCGCGAATGTGCTGATCGGTCAGCTCTTCCGGCTCGATCGGCCTTTCGGCGGCGTACAGTGTCAGAGGACCGCCCGGGGCGGCGAACAGCAGGGCGGCGGCGATGAGCCAGGAGACTGGATGGGCCGGAAGACTTCTCATGGTTGTCTGTACGGCGAAGGAGGAAGAACGAACCCCGGACCTTCCTGCACCGTGAGCTGAAGAAACGGATTCTAGCGCATGAGGTACATGATGCGCGGCGTGGCCAGATCGTTCACGAACGACCGCACCGAATCGCCGTCCAGGGAGCGCACTCCCGCCGGAGCGTCGCGGTGGCGAACCAGCATCGAGTTGCCGAACAGTCGCGGCGGCTCGGAAAGGCGAACCACGGTGGCGCGTCCCGCCGTCAGTCCGGCAATCAGTTCGGCCTCATTGATCGCATCGTCGAGGTAGCCGATTCCGTCGATCAGACCAAGTTCGAGCGCCTGCTGCGCGGTGTAGATCTCACCATCGGTGACGGCGCGGAGACTCTCTTCACTGGCGATCACACCGCTGCGGCCGGATCGCACGCGCTCCCGGAACGTTTCGTGGGCGCTGTCCAGGATCGTCAGAATGCGCTGGCGGTCGCGGTCGGTCCAGTCCCGGAACAGGTTGTTGGCCACGTCCTTCTCCGGTGAATCGGTGGCGACGATCGTGATCGGTTCGATCCCGATCTTGTCCATCAGTCCTTCCAGGGTCATGACCTGCGCGATCACGCCGATCGAACCGGTGATGCAGGTCGTCTCGGCGATGATTTTATCCGCGCTGCAGGAGATGTAGTATCCGCCCGACGCGGCGATCCCCCCGTAGCTGGCGATGACCGGGATGTTCGCATTGCGCAGTCGTTCGACCTGGTACCAGATCTGATCCGAAGCGGTCACGCCGCCGCCCGGTGAGTCGACCCGGAGAACAACCGCCCGCAACCGATTGTCATCGAGGAGATGTTCGACCGCCGACCGTGCAAACTGCGCCTGGCGTTCGCCGATGGCGCCCTCGATCGGCAGGATGGCGATCCGGTTCCGGTCGCCATCGCGGTAGGTCTTCTCCATGATGATGTCGGGTTCGATCAGGGTGCTCATCACGCCGAAGATGATTCCCACGATGAACACCACGACGAACATCATCAGGCCGCCGACGATGCTGAAAGCCCGCCAGATGCCGCCGGGTTTGGCCTGAACGTGAAGGAGGTGACGGCTGGTGGGGGGCGGTGCGG
>SLDM01000379.1 GCA_007125255.1 Phycisphaerales bacterium | reverse complement strand
TGTGGCACTTTCCCTGGGCCTCAACCTGCGACCCGGTGGGCGTTACCCACCACCGTGTCCTGTCGTGTTCGGACTTTCCTCGAACTGTTCATCACAGCCCGCGGCCGTCTGTCCGCCGGTGTCATGATATGCAGACATGGGTCTTCAGGAAATCGTGTGGGTTGTGCCGAGCCGATTTTTGTTTGAAATCTGCCGACTTAAAGGCACGGCGGGGAAGTGACGAAGTAACGAAGTGACGGAGTGACGAAGGGGTAGAGAAAGGCACGAAGGCACGGGGGCACGGAGGCACGAAGGGGTGGGTGACGATGGAGAGCGTCCTGATCCCGTCATTCCCGCGACAGCGTTGCCGCCATCAATCGTTCCCCCATCGTGCGTGCGGGCGGATTTGGCGTAAACTACCCGGCCGATGAGTGAACCGGCGAAGATCATGGTGTGGGCCTCCCGGTTGCAGGAAGAGCTGTTGCGCGACGTGTTTGCCGATGGCGCGATGACGCTCCTGGCGGTGGGGTCGGACGAGAGTGCGACGACGGCGGATCTGGCCTCGACGCACGGCGCCGAGCGTCTCGAGGACCTGCGCCAGGCGTTGCACCGTGACGATGCGGATCTGCTGTGGCTCGCCGGGCCGGTCGATCTCGAGCCGGCGACGTTGAAACTCATCGGCCAGAAATCTCTGCCGGTTCTCAGCAGCTTTCCCCAACCGGGCTCGATCGGAGAGCTGGTGCCCCATGCCGAGGATGCCGGATCAATCCGGTTTCTGCCGTTGATGCGACGCAGCGGCGGCTTTCGGGCCGCGGAGGAGGTCTTTGAATCCTTCGGCCGGGCCGAGTGCCTGAACGTAAGCTTTCGCTCCTCGCCTGATGCGGGGTCGCTCTTCAGCCGTCTGTACGACGCGATCGATGTCGTCACGCGGCGGTGCGGCGAGGCGGACACGATCGACGCCGCGCTGGTCAGCCCGACCGGTGAGACGCCGGAATCGCTGGGCGACCTCACCGGTCACATGACGATCAACCTGCGCTTCCCCGAGAATCGCAGCGCCTGTATCGCGGTCAGTGACCGGGCCGGCCGGTGGTTTCGGGGCGTCACCATGCTCGGGCCCGGCGGCTGTTTGCGGATCGACGAACGGCAGTTTGAATGGATCGATCCGGGCGGCCAGGTCGTCGACTCGCACGAGGAGGCGGAGCCGCAGACCACGATCGCATCGATTGTTGCCGAACAACTTGTGCGGGTTCTGGAGCGGCGCGATGATTCGGAACCGCCGGCGGACCATTCCCGGTTGATGGGATTGTGCGAAGCGGCCCGGGTCAGCTGCCGGACGGGTGACGGAGAGTCCCCGCGCTCCGTCCTGCGCATGTTCAGCCGCCCCTGAGGCAGTAAGGGAAAGCGACGGAGGGGCGAAGGGGCGGAGGGGAAGTAAGCGGGGTGGCATGGTCTGAGCGGGCGTCAGGAGCGAAGGCCACGGGACCCGCGTCTACCTTCGTCCTGGTCATCGCGCTTCCATCCCGCACGGCCGACTCCCTGCGCTCGCTGGCCGTGGCACCCGCTGGCTTCATCCCTTCGCCCCTCCGTCGCTTCCCCTCCGTGCCTTCGTGCCTCCGTGCCTTCCCTCCGTCCCTCCGTCACTTCGTTACTTCGTTACTTCGTCACTCTTCCGGTCTGTGATGGGAGGCCAGGGCGGAGATCTCCGTCAGGTCGTCCGGCGAGATGAGCTTGTTTGCCGAGGATGAGTCGTTGAAGTGCTTGCTGATCCACGTGAGCTTTCCGTGACGGATCAGGCGGAGAAATCGTTCCACCAGGGCGGGGGCATACCACTCCCCGGCACGCGCTTCCAGTTCGCTGATCGCACGGGCTTCATCCTGGATGGGATGCGCTTCGCGGTACGGGCGGATGGAGGTCATGGCGTCAAAGCTGTCGATCACGCTGAACATCTGCGCTTCGAAGGGGATCTGCTCACCCACCAGCCCATCGGGATACCCGCTGCCGTCGAGTCGTTCATGGTGCGACCGGACCAGGTTGAGGACGAGCGGATCATCTTCACCCATGCGCTTGAGCCGGTCGTACCCATGGAGCGGATGCTGACGGATCGTCTTCCACTCTTCGTCGTCGAGGCGCCCCGGTTTGCGCAGGATGTCGGAGGGAATATCGATCTTGCCAAAGTCATGCAATACCGCCCCGCGCATCAGCCGCTGGATCATCTTCGGTTCCAGGTTGAGGTCTTCCGCGACGGCCTGGGTATACAGCGCGACGCGCCAGGTGTGGGCGGCAGTACTGTAGTCCTTCACCTCAACGAGTCGGACCAGCCGAAAGAGTTCGTTCCGATTCATGCCGGACTCCTGCACCAGGCCAGACCGTGACCGCGTAGACGCCCTTTTGCCCGATCGTCCTCTGGATGAGAATCCGATGGGCCTCCCGGGAGAGGCGAACACCGTCGATCACGGTGAGAAGAAGTATGGCGGGCCGGGAGCGCGAAGGCCAGCACTTTCAACGCGGATTGGACAATATGGTCTCGCGCAGCGGGATGACCACGTGCGGGATTACCCGTTCTTCCGCCAGGCGCTCGGCATAACCCGCCAGGGTGCCGAAGGTCGCCGATAACTCCTCCAGCACCCGGATCGGCCCGCACTGACGCACGGTCAGGTAAACGCTGATGGGTTGCGAGTCGAACTGGCCGGTGGCGACTTCTTCGGCGCGGGTGCGGGACTTCACTTCCACGAACGCCTGCAACGAGCATGACTCATTCAGGCAGAGTCCGATGAAGGGCTGGGCATCGAGCGGTGAGTCCTGTTCGCCTCCGATCAGCGAAGCCAGGGGTGATGAGCCGAGAAGGGCCTCGATCACGACCTCGCTGCGATTGGTCTCCGCGATCAGGTCGAAACCGAAGACCAGTTCGATGAACTCGACATCGATCGGGCTCACCGTCAGGTAGAACGGCATCAGCTCGAGCACAAGCTGGTGGAGTCGATAGGCATCGGGAACCGTTTCGGGGTTGACCCACCCGCTGCGAATCGAATTGCCGTTGAGCGAGAGCCAGGAGTACTGCGCTTCGCCCTCCGGCGATTCCAGGGCAAGCTCTTCCTCAAATCGGCGGAACCGGTCCATGCGCGGGAAGGAGC
>SLDM01000440.1 GCA_007125255.1 Phycisphaerales bacterium | reverse complement strand
TGCGAGATGGAACGACGGTGACCCGACCAAAGGATGACGTTCGGACGAAGTGACAAAGAGAAGGCACGAAGGCACGGAGGGGTGGACGACGTCGACGAGAGTCCTGACCCCGTCATTCCCGCGGAAGCGGGAATCCAGGGGGCGCGCCGAGAGCGTACCGAACGCAGTGAGCATCCCGCGCGCCCGCACTGCCGACTCGCTGCGCTCGCTGGCAGTGGCACCCCCCGTCGCTCTGTCGCTTCGTCGCTTTCCCATTCACGCGGCTGCGCGACCGACGTGCCGTGTGATTCGGTCAGCGGTCGCGCGACCGCGTTGCCTTCGCTCCTGAAGTCGCTCAGACCACGGCACCCCTCGCCGGGTCACTGCGACCGCCACCCGTCTCCCCTCCGTCACTCCGTCACTTCCCCCCGCGCCTCCGTGCCTTCCCAACCTCACCCCTCCGTCGCTTTGCCCCTTCGTCGCTCCGTCGCTCCCCTCTCACCTCACCCCCCGGCGGCGCCGCCCACCTTCTGACCGATCGGGTCGATTACGGTGACGGATGTTCATCAGATCGGTCAGTCGGTCGTAGATGCCGGGCGCAGTCATCATGCCGTGGAAGTGTTCGGCGCCGGGGCCGACGGCCATGCTGAGGACCCAGTCGGCGGTGTGGGTGATGCCCGTGAACTGGACGCCGGTGTGGTTGCCGAGCAGTTGTCCGAGCAGCCCGCGCAGGTTCGCGTGCTGATTGTTCGCCTCCTCGTACGGCTTGTTGTAAAATGCCCGGCGGAACTGGTCGGCTTCCCTCTCATTCAATTCAATACCGGTGGCCGATCGAATGACCCGCTGCATGAGGCCGGTGTCGAGTTCGTCGCCCGCCTGCTCCATCGCGCGGTTGATCCGGTCAAAGAGGCCGCCGAAGGATTCCTTCACGCCGGCGAGACGGGCGAACGACTCGGTGGAAGCGCGGTAGCGGCTGCCCATGCCGTTCAAGCCGGGGTTCGCGTTGCCGTGATCGGTGGTCATGACGACCAGCGTGTCGGGATGGCGCTCGACGAACTTCATCACGACTTCGATCGCGTCATCGAAGGCGATCTGATCGTGCAGCAGGGCGGCGGCATCGTTCCCGTGGGCGGCGTGGTCGACCCGTCCCCCTTCCACCTGCAGAAGAAAGCCATCTCTACGTCGCTCCAGTGATCGCAGCGCGACCTCGGTCATCTCCGCGAGTGTGGGAACCTTCCTCGTCAGTTCCGGATCGTTCATGTGATCGATTGAGTACGGCAGGTGCCCGTCGTCGAAGAGCCCGACGATCCGGTCGGGGGTCGGCAATTTTCGCATCTCGTCGCGCGAGCCGGCGAAGACGTAGCCTTGCTGCCAGTAGAGCGCGGTCAGGTCGGCGACGTCGACTCCGCGCCGGTTGACGAAGTGGCGCCGTCCGCCCCCGAGCAGAATGTCCACCTCGCCGACGTACTGTTCCGCGATCGTGTTCTCCAGTCCCCGCGAGGGCACCTGGGCCGCAAAGCCCGCCGGGGTCGCGTGGGTGACGCGGGTGGTCGTGACCAGGCCGAGCCCACGTCCGGTCTGCCGGGCGAGCCGGCCGATCGGCATGAGTTCCCGGCCATCCTCGTGCATGTTGATCATGCCGTTACGGATCGGGACGCCCGTCGCCCACATGCTCGCCGCCGCGGCCGAATCCGTCACCAGCGAGTCGAGCGCGGCCATGTCGATCAGTCCGTGGACGGTGCGATCTTCACCCGCCAGCCGGTGCCACGCCGTGCCGCGATTGCGGGTCAGTTGTGAGAATGCCTCGGCGAGGGTCGGCACGCCGGTACTCATGCCGTCGGAGACCATGAAGATGATGTTCTTCGGCTTGCCCGATCGCGATCCGTTTCGGGAAGCCGCCGATGGGGCCGGTGCGCCAGATGCGGCAGACGCGGCCTCCAGCCGGCCGATTCCGCCGGTGGCGCCGATCGCCACCGCGCCCGCTCCGAGTTTGAGAAGAGTCCGTCGGTCGGTCTGGTTCTTTTCCGTCATGTCCGTCATGGAGGATGACTCTTCGGTTGGATCATCAGGAGTTGCTGCCGGGAGCCGAACGCACGGTGACCGATTCGGCGCCGAGTCACCTTCATCCTATAGGAGAAATCGGCCCGATCCCGGTGAGGATCCGGTGAAGAATTCGGGAAACGGCGCTTCCTTCAGCCCGCATGGCCCGCGTGGCCAGCCAACTGCTGCACGATCGCCTCCGCCGCCCGCCGGCCGGACTCCATCACAGGGCAACTCGGGAGCTCAACCGTAGGGTGGGTAGAGCGACGTCAGGAGCGAAACCCACCATTCACGTGTCGATTGCGCGGAAGGCGGTGGGTTGAAAATACCCTTCGGGTGCCCGCTCCGCTCTACCCACCCTACTTGCTAAGGAAAATCGGCCGGATTCCGGTGAAGAATTTGGGAAACGGCGATCGATTCAGCCCGCATGGCCCGCGTGGCCAGCCAACTGCTGCACGATCGCCTCCGCCGCCCGCCGGCCGGACTCCATCGCGCCGTTGATCGAGGCGTTGTCGCGGTGATCGCCGCAGAGATAGATGCCATCTCCGAGTTCGACCGGGCGCCGTGGCGGGTCCAGCGCGCCGGGCCCCTGCCGGGGCAGCGCGTGGGGGATGCGGTAGCTGCGCAGGTGCGCCCACGCATCGACTTCGTCGCCGAACCAGACCCGCAATTGCCGGCGGACCTCCTCGATCAGCACCTCTTCATCGGTTTCGGTGCGCCCGAGGACGGCCACGCTTGCCAGCGAGCGGTCTTCCGGCGCGTACCCTCCCGCGATGCGGTCCATGAAGCAGACGTTGTTCACCGGGCCTTCACCGCTGCCGTTGAGGATCAGGATCGGCGCCGGATCGGCGGCGTGCGGCGCGGTGAAGTAGAGGCACGTGGTCGATTGAAACCGCATCGTCGGTTCCAGCAGATCCGGCACAAGCGCCGCCGCCGCGGGTTGTTCGGTTGCGATGACGATCTGCCTGGCTTCGAACTGTTCGCCGCTTTCGAGCGTGACCTTTCTGCCTTCAAGCGCCGCGACCCGCACGTTGGTGCGCAGTTTCTCACCCGGCAGCCCGGCCGCCAGTTGTCCGGGAATCTCACCCATCCC
>SLDM01000159.1 GCA_007125255.1 Phycisphaerales bacterium | reverse complement strand
CGTGGCCGTGACTTCTGCGCCGGGTGGTCAGTTCGATGATCACGTGCAGCGGCACAGATGAAGGCCGGCAACGAGCGATCTCCTCGATGCGCTGCACGAGCTCGATGGCTCCGAGGGACTTCAGTCCGGACGGATCATCGAACGCGGCACCCAGCAGTGACCGCTGCGCCGCGGTATCAAAGGTCGCGCGGATCATTGAGTGGCGCATACGGTGGTCGATCTGCACGCACGGCGGATGCGCGATGATGTCGAACTTCGGCCGGTGGGGTTGCAAAGTCAACTGCGCGCCAATCGTCGCAATGCGGTTGCGTTCGGTCATCTCATCCATGAGGGTGCGGCCGACGAGACACGGCCCCATGCCCGGAGGATGCTGCGTGAAGACCAGTGGCCGCTTCTCGGGAAACTCGAGATGTCGCTCGATGACGGCATCGCAGCCGGACTCGGCGCTGGTGTCGATGAGCGGCCAGTCGGGAGCGACGAGAATGGCGGCGTCGATCTCCCTCCGGTGCATGACTTCCGACATGAGCTGCGGCGCGAGGACTTCATCGTACGCGCTCGCCCCGCCCAGCCCGTGCCGCCAGCACGTCGAGGCCCACGCCCGAGCAACCGCCACGGAGGCGTGCTCCGGCGGAAAGGGCGAACCCTGGCACCGTTCGATGGTGACCGTCCTGCTCAAGCGCGAGCGATCGAGGAGCGACTCCACATCAAAGTCCTGCGGAACGATCAGCACGATCTCGCCAAGCTTCTCGCTCTGATCGAGCCGTTCGAGGGTCGCCTGGATGACCGGCCGGCCGAGAAACGGCTCGGCAATCGAGCGAGGCTGGCCGAGACCGTTGCGCTCCGGATCAACCGGCATGAGCGCGGCGATCGTGTGCACGCGCTTGCGGGAAGGCGCTTCGAGACCGGCGGCCTTGAGTAAAGCGCGGTGAGACCGGCGACCCCGGGAGACCGGCTCGCCGCGAAGCGTCTTCGCCCCATCGGTGAGCTGCGTGACCATCTCCTCGGCGGCATCATTGATCCACGTGACGTTCTCAAGATCCCGCTCCAGTTCGAGGCGCTGCTGCTCCAGGGCATCAAGATCACGCATCAGCTTCTTCGTGCGATCCGCGCGGGCGCGCTTGAACGCGCCGAGCTGGTTGATCTCCTCAAGCAGACTGAAAACTTCCGTTCGCCGCGCGACATCCTCCCGGTAGCGATCGATCCTGCGGAAATGCTGCTTCATCCGCGCCTGGTCGTGCTGCTGCTGCAGCATCTGTTTCAGAAGTGCCATCGTCCGGCGGCAGGTGTCACGCAGACCGAGCACGTCGCGCCGAACACTGTCCAGCCGTTTTTCCGCCGATCTCATCCGGTCCGGGCTCGTCCGGCTGTCCGGCACGCGCAGCGGGGGAAGCTCTTCCTGCGCGTACGCGTCCAGCGCTTCACGCAGCGACATGATCGTCGTGTGCTGCTTCCGCACGCCGCCTTCGGTCGCGTCAATGACCCGCAGCCCCGCTTTTTCCTGCTGCATGAACTCACGTTCGAACTGCTGCAGATACGTGGTCAACTGCGCATCGGAATAGATCAGCCGGCCCTGGTGATCCTCCTTGCGATAGAGGTTCGGGCGGTAGGCCGCGACCCGCCGCCACTCCATCATCTCGACGGTGTTGAAGGGGTTCAGCTCCGGCGCCCAGACGTCATGAATCGCGGTTCCGGAGGTGTAGTAGAGCCCATCCGGGAATCCCAGATCCTGACCGATCATGATGACCGGATCGCAGCCGAGGAACCGCGCGAAGTGCAGCGACAGATGCGCGACGGTCGCGCCGGCCGGAATGTCGCCCATGTCCCGCGCGACCGAACCGAGAATCCGGTCCAGGAACGACGAACTGCAGCAACGCACCGGACCCGGAAAGGCGTCGACGACCACCGGATTCACTTTCGGCTCGCAGATGAGCGTGACATCGCGCACCATGTCGGGGTCGAGCCCCTCGTAGAAGCGCTTTGAGATCTCGTGAAAGTCCAGCGCGGTAACGAAATGAGGACGGATCCCGGCCCGCAGAAGCGGCTTCAGCGTGGTTTGTGCGGAGATGATCACGCACCGGTCGCGCACGCCCGGCTGGGCGAGCAGGTGCATGTTTTTCTGCAGACTCGGACCGGCGGCGACGAGAACGGCCGGATAGCCGGCGGCGGCGTTCTTCAGGTCCGTGATGCCCGACCCGCCCACGTAATGATCAAGGTTCAGCAGCAGATTCCGCGCGGTATCAACCGAACGAACCAGCGTGGTCATCATCATCGTTCGCGAGGTGTTCACATGATCGCGCAACGTGCTCGAAAAGACGGCCGAGGATTCATCCAGCCGCGCCCGGGAGGCGGGGTGGGTAATGAACTCCATGCCGAGTCCGAGGTAGAGATCCAGTCCACTCAGGCGCAGGGCGAGTTCCGCCGACGCCGCGGGATCGGCGACCAGCACGATTCGGCACGTTTCCAGCCACTCGCTGTGGTCAATTTCCTCCAGGACCGAACGGAGCAGCGAGAGGTCGGGCTCGAACAGAATGATGAGCCCCTGATCGCGGATGCGGCGGGCGAGCCGTTCCACGTGGTAGCCCAGGCCGAACCCGAAAAAGACGAACGTGCCGTGTTCCGTCACCTCGACGGAATCCACGAGTCGCGCCGATTCGTCGTCCGGACGGCGACTGCACAGTTGCCGGCCGTCCAGCGAGGCGATGGTCCGACCGTCCGGCGATTCGGAGAAGACCAGTCCTTCCCGCGGGGGCGCAGTGCGGATCGCTTCGACCAGGCCTGCATTGCGCCGGCCGAGAGCCGCGAGATTCCGTTCGAGCGATGGTGAAGCCGTGGTGGTGGTGGTGGCCATGTTTCTCCGATCGACCGCGCCCCGGCTCCCAGGCCGAGGTATGCTGCATTGAGTGTTATCGGATGTCTTTTCCCGGAGTCTGCAAGAATGCCCGATCCACCGAGTACCAACCTGCTCTCCCGCTACGTGCTGGAAAATCCCTATCCGCTGACGATCTTCGCCGCGGTGGCCGCCTTCATTCTGCTGATCGTGGCGTTGCGGGAAGGGCGGAAGTCGATGCTGACCGCGGCGGGAATCACCGCACTTTGCGGCGCGATCGTGTGGACGGTCG
>SLDM01000282.1 GCA_007125255.1 Phycisphaerales bacterium | reverse complement strand
CGGAAGGCCCTCCCGGCCCCCCCGGTCCGCAGGGTCAGCAAGGGGAGCAGGGTCAACAAGGGGAGCAGGGCGAGAAGGGTGACCAGGGCGATCAGGGGATCCCCGGTGAGCAGGGGCCGCAGGGAGTCCCGGGCCCGCCCGGACCGAAGGGTGACAAAGGCGACAAAGGTGATCAGGGCGATCAGGGCATTCCCGGCCTTCCCGGTGACTCGCACTGGACCATTTCGGGTAGCGCCACCTACTACACCGGAAATGTTGGTGTCGGAACGAGCGCGACCAATCTCATGCTGACCCTGGGCGGTTTCGGGAACGGTATTCAGTATCCCGCGGCCAATACCCTCACGTTTCATACCAGCAGCGGCGAACGGATGCGTCTCGGCAGTAACGGTCGACTGCTGATCGGGGCGACCAGCGGTTTCAACGGTCAACTGCGCGTCGTGACCCCGCTCGGTTCAATTCCCGCCATTCGGGGGGAAACATCGACGGGATCGACCGGAGTCGCAAACTCCGGCGTGCAGGGTGTTTCGACTTCAACGACCGGAAGCGGCATCGGTGTCTACGGCCGATCCGAGAGTACCAACGGCTATGCGGGCTATTTCAGCGGTGGCCGAAACTTCTTCGATGGCAACGTCGGCTTCGGAACGCTCAACCCGAACATGCCGGTCACGATCGGCGCGGCGGGCAACGGGGTTGATTACATCTTTCCCAACGCGCTGTCCGTCCGGACGAATGACGCCGAGCGCCTGCGCGTCACGTCCGCGGGCGACGTCGGCATCGGGACCCCCGCGCCGCAGAATCCGCTGCATGTTCTGGCGTCTCTCGGTTCAACGTCGACCTATGCTCCAGCGGTGCTTCAGGTGCGCAATCAGACTGACGCATCCTCTTCCATCCTCCTCGCCACCGGTTTTCGCAGCTACCGAATCGGCCAGAATCGGCCGGGCGGCAACGGCCCGGTCGACGCCTTCTTCATTCGGGACGACAGCGCGAGTGCCAACCGGCTGGTGATTCGATCCAACGGGCGCGTCGGCATCAACACCGATGATCCGGGCACGTTTCAGCTTGCCGTCAACGGCGAGTGCGCGAAACCCGGTGGGGGGCTGTGGGCGATCTTCTCCGATGCGAGGCTCAAGCATTCCATCCAGCCGATCGGAACCGGCATGCTCGATCGGATCCTGAGGCTCAATGGATACACCTACTTCTACACCGATGAAGCCATCGACAATAATCTCGCTCTCCCGGGAGAGCAGATCGGTCTGCTCGCCCACGAGGTTGCGGACGTCTTCCCGGACTGGGTCGGCGAGGATGAAAGCGGAATGCAGTACATCACCGAGCGCAGCATCACGGCCATCATGGTCGAGGCGATGCGGGATCTTCGGGCGGAGAAGGACGCGGAGATTGCCGCCCTCGAGTCGCGCCTGGAGCGACTGGAAGCGATGGTCGAGGCTGCCTTGAGCCGGGAGGAGGTGGTGCGATGAACCGGGCAACTCTTTTATTCGCCACACTCTTCATGGCCGCGCCGGGGATCACCGGTCTCGTCCTCTCCGGGCCGCCCGTGACTCAGCAACCCGGCGGGGAGGCGCATTCGGCCGCGCTCGACGTCGGGACTGAGCTCCCGGAGGAACGCACGGGGCCTTGGGAAACGCTGGAATCGACGGCGGGGTTCGATCTCTCCTGGTTCACCATCGACAGTGGGGGCGGGGTGAGCAGTGCGGGAGCGTTCGAGGTGTCGGGTACGATCGGACAGCCCGATGCGGGCATGATGTCCGGTGGCTCGTTCGAACTGGCGGGCGGGTACTGGGCGGGAGGTGCCGGCACCCCCGTGCTCAGCCCGTGTGTCGGCGATATCAACCAGACGGGGAGTGTCGATGTCTTCGACCTTCTGCTCCTGCTCGAAGCGTGGGGTTCGTGTCCGGCACCCTGTCCGGCGGATCTCAACAACAGCGGGGCGGTGGATGTCTTCGACCTGCTCCTGCTGCTGCAGAACTGGGGGGCATGCCCGGATTGAACGGGTCCTGCGCCGGCCGGCCGGCCGGTTGATTGACCGATTGACCGATTGACCGATTGATTGATGAGCGGAAGGCGCTCCGCAGGACTCCCATGCGTCTCGTTTAAATCGGGCTCTGGCATCGGGCTTTGGATTGACCCCTACATTGGGTAGAGCGCTGCGTCAAAGGGACGCAGCGTTCTGCTCTTTTCCGGGTGGCGTGATTGCCGGGGACCCGGAAGCGGTCAATCGTAGAGATCAAAGCACTCCACGTGATCGCCCTCTTTGGCGCAGCGCACGATCCCGTCCTCGATGCGCATGGCCAGGGGCGCCTGGATGTACCAGTCCGGCCCGAGCGGAAGCTGCATGCTGGTGAGGTTGACGGTTTCGGGCATCGACCAGGCCCGCTCGCCACGGAGCTGCGAGCGTGATTCGGGAATCTCGATGGCGATCACCGGCGCGCCGATATCGCGCGTGAAGTCGTCGATGAACATGATCTCACAGTGACTGCAGGTGCGGCTGTAGAAGACGATGTAGTGTGTGCCCTCGTCGAGTCCTTCCGGCCAGCGCGGCATGAACTGGAAGAGCGGGATCTCGCGCCACGGCTTGCCATCCCAGTCATCGATGGTCTGGGCCCACCAGTTGGATGGCAGCGATCGCGGGTTCGGATTGCGGGTCGGATCATCCGGGTCCACGAGCGGGTCATCGTTCGGCTCGTGTTCGATGTCCTGGTGAATCACACTGGCGGCGCCGAAGCTGAGCCCGATGCCGAGAACGCCCATCACCGCCATGGCCGGCAGGGCTTTGGCGAGCCCCCACGCGCTCTCGGGGACGCGCGGGATGAAGAAAAGGACCCCGGCGAGCAGAGCACCATCGACCAGGAGCATTTGCCACGGCTTGATCGTGATCGTTCCCCCGAAGCAGCCGCAACTGTCCGCGCGGACGTACATCTCGCCGAGCAGGATCAGGCAGAAGCTCGCGAGCATGAAGATCGCCATCGGGCGGGCCCACCGCGCCAGCAGAAGCATCACGCCGACAGCGAGAAACTCCAGGCCGATCAGGGTGTAGAGCATCTCCCCCAGGTCGATTCCGGCGTTCCGGCCGAAGCTGACGAAGTTGGTGGGGAGGTTGCCGGGCG
>SLDM01000208.1 GCA_007125255.1 Phycisphaerales bacterium | reverse complement strand
CGCAGCGAGTCGGCCGTGCGAGATGGAAGGACGATCACCGAACCAAGATAGGACGCTCAGCCGGAACCCCTCGATCCTGCGATGCCGCATTTCCCTTCGTCGCTTCGCTCCTCCGTCGCTTTGCTCCATGCCGTCATTCCCGCGGAAGCGGGAATCCAGAGGGCGTGCCGGAGGTGTCCTGCGCGCAGAGAGCGTACCGAACGCATTGCGCATCCCTCGCGCCCGCACTGCCGACTCGCTGCGCTCGCTGGCAGTGGCACCCTTCGTCACTCAGTCACTTCGTCACTTCGTCACGCCGTCACTTTCCCTTCGTGCCTTTCCCTTTTTCCCTCTCACCCCACGAGATCAGGCAGATCCGCCATTCCTTCGGTCAGGTCGCGCGGCCCCTCCTCGGTGATGAGGACATCCGCTTCGTAGTGGACGCTCGCCGAACCGTCGGCGGTGAAGATCGGCCATTCACGGGAGTTGCTGGTGATCGACGCGGTGCTGACGGCGATCATCGGTTCCACTGCAATGAGCATGCCCGGCTCGAACTTCTTCGAGGCATCCGGCCACTCGCCGGGGTAGCGCGGCAGGACGTTGGAGACAAAGGGCGGGCCGTGGAGCTTGCGCCCGTAGCCGTGTCCCCCGAGGCCGCGCACCAGCAGAAAGCCGTACTCCTTTTCGACGCAACTCTGCACCGCGCGGGCCCAGTCGGAGAGTGGCTTGCCCGGCTGCATCGCTTCGATCCCCCGCCGGAGCGATTCGCGGCCGCTTTCCATCAGCTTGAGTCCCGTCTCATCCGCCGCTTCGATCGCGTACGTCCAGGCGGCATCGCCGATCCACCCCTCGTGGTTGACACCGATGTCGATCGAGAAGAGATCACCCGGTTCGAGGGGATGATCGCTCATGAGATGCGTCCCGTGAACGATGCACTCGTTGACCGAGAGACAGGAGTGGCTTGGAAAGGGCGGATGGCCGGGAATCTTGTACCGCAGGAACGCGCTTCTGCAGTCCAGATCCGAGAGCGTTTCCGCGACGAACCGATCGACTTCGGCGAGGGTCTGGCCGGCGCGGAGAAACTCCACCAGCCGCTCGTGGGTGCGAACGACGCATTGGGCGGCGGCGGTGGCGCCTGCAATATCACGTGCGGCGGTGACGACCATGGAAGGATGGTAGGGATTGATCGCGCTTCGTCAACGGGGGCCGTGGGGGGCGGCAGTTGAGAAGGGGCGATCGGCGCGGTCCGGAGGCGGCCGCGAGAGAACTGGCGGAGAACGTATCGAACCTCATGCCTGGATGTTTCGCCGCTCGTGGGCGATGCGGCCGTTCAGCATCGTCCAGAGCGGGCCGGGGGTTGCAAACTCATAGGGCAGTTCCCGTTCGTCGGTGAAGTCCCACATCTGCAGGTTCGCGCGGCGATCGGGCTGGATCGATCCCACGTCATCCTGAATGCCGAGCAGGCACGCCGCGTTGTGCGTGGCGGCGGTGAGCGCCTCCGCCACGGTCAATTTCAGTTTGCGGCACGCCAGCGCGATGGTGAACGGCATCGACGGCGTCGGGGCGGAACCCGGGTTGTAGTTACTGGCGATCGCCAGCGCACCGCCGGCATCCAGGAACGCCCGGGCCGGCGCGTACCGGTCATCAAGCTGAAAGCCGGAGCAGGGCAGCGCCACGCCGAAGGTGTCGCTGCGGGCCAGCAGTTCGAGCTCCTTTGGTTCGGTCGCTTCCAGGTGATCGACACTGACGGCGTTCATCTCGACCGCCAGCCCGGTCATGCCCAGGGCATTGAACTGATCGGCATGAACGCGGAGCGGAAGCTCGTGCGCCTGCGCAGCTTCAAAGAGGCGGCGGGTCTCATCCAGCGACCACGCGCCGTCCTCGCAGTACGCGTCACAGGTGATACCGGGAAACTCCCGCGCGACCGCGGGCAGAGTCTCGTTGATCGTCCGCCTGACGAACTCCGGCTGATCGGAATCGATCGCGTGCGCGCCGAGAAAGGTCGGGGTGATCAGCAGCGGACTCTCCCGGCGGAGGCGGTCGATGGACCTCAGCATCTTGAGTTCGGTTTCGGTGTCGAGGCCATAGCCCGACTTGATCTCGCACGCGCCGGTGCCGAGGGCGATCATCCGTTCCGCGCGGACGCGCAGCAGATCGAGCAGCTCATCCTCGCCTGCGCGGCGGACGGCGCGGACCGTCGCCATGATGCCACCGCCGGATCTGAGAATGTCAAGATAGCTTGCGCCGGCGAGCCGCCGTTCGAACTCGTCGTACCGCTCGCCCGCCCAGCAGGCGTGGGTGTGGCAGTCGACGAAGGCGGGAAGCACGACCCGGCCGCGGGCGTCGATGACCTGCGGCGCCTGGACGTCGCCGGGCGGGTCGCCCGGTTCGACCCGGGCGATCAGTCCCTCGTCGTCGACCGCAATGTACCCGTGATCGATCGGCGAAAGCTCGCGCAGCGCGTCGCCGCGGCGCGGTTCATCCGGCCCGGCGAGGGTGATCAGTCTGGCATTGTGAATCAGTACGGAAAACATCCCGGCTACTGTACCAGTGATCATCCTCGACGGAAGCGACACTTCGGTGACGCTCACCCCTCGCTCCTCTGTTCCCGCCTCCTGCCCGGGTACCGTATCATGCGGCGGACCATCGACCCGAGAAGGGGAACCCATGACTGACTCGTCCACGACCGGTAGCGGAGAATCCGTCTTTGCCCGCAGCAAGATTGCCGAAGGCGTGCTGATGATCAAGCTCGTCGGGCCGAACATCGGCCAGCGTGAGGCGCCGATCATCGCGCAGACGATTCGTGAGGATCTGGAACGGCTGCCCGACCCGCCGAGGGCGGCGGTCCTTCACTTCGGTGATGTCACCTTTCTCAATTCCACCGGACTGGGCATGTGCATCGAGTTGCACAACGACTTCAAGAAGCGGAAGATCCGGCTGATTCTCTACAAGATCGCGCCGGACATCCTCTCGGTCCTGAAGATGACGAAGATGGATCGGCTCTTCACGATCGTCGACGATCCGAAGAGGCTGGAGAAGGAGCTGGCGAAGAAGAAGTGATTGCGGGTCCGGGTGGACGACCCGGGTCATTCAGAGGAGTTGTCGTTCGCCTGACCTTTCGACCTGTCTTTCGGCCTGTCTTTCG
>SLDM01000400.1 GCA_007125255.1 Phycisphaerales bacterium | reverse complement strand
TCCCCAACTCGGATTGCCGGATCTGATTCCCAGATCTCCGTACCCAGCGCCTGGACCGGTGTGACCGGGCACAGTCTAATGCATGGAGCGAGTCCTGCGGCGCCGCGCTTCTCGAACGGATGAGATCCAGGCGATCATGTTCGTTTGAAATGTGTTCGGCCCATACTGCCCGGAGGCATTCTCCGCCGTCCTGCGGCGATTCCCCGGTTTGCGCCCGGTTGACCCTTGCGTCAGGGGCGTTCATTCGGCAGCATAGGAGTGCCGGATCTCTCGTTTTCGGGAACTCGGCCGTCTCGACCTCCCCCACACTTCCGGTTGAGATGGAATGTGAACCACGATGAACAAGGAGAAAGTGGAATGAATACGAAGAATCGAATCCCGACCGCGGCGGTGCTTGCCGGGGCGCTGGCACTCGGCGCGACCATGGCCGCCGTCAACGCCGAGACCATCCACGAGGTTCAGGTCGGCCCGGGGTTCAGCTTCAACCCGGCCCAGATCACCATCGAAGCGGGCGATACCGTGCGCTGGGTCTGGGCGGGCGGTGAACACAACGTGGTCAGCGGGGTCGACGGCGATCCGGACGGCAACTTCGATTCCGGCCTTCCCGCGGATGATCCTGGACTGACGTTCGAGGTCACCTTCGATCAGCAGTTCCTCGATGACAACCCCATGCCGGACAACATCTATCCCTACTACTGCGATCCGCATCTGCTCTTCGGTATGGTGGGCGATGTCACCGTCGAGGTGCCGGTTGCCCCGGCCTGCCCGGAAGACCTCACCGGCAGCGGCGCGGTCGATGTTTTCGACCTGCTCCAACTGCTCGACAGCTGGGGCGCGTGCGCGGACGTGGACGATTGTCCGGCCGACCTGACACAGAGCGGCGTGGTCGACGTCTTTGACCTGCTCCAACTGCTCAATGCGTGGGGATCCTGCCGCTAACCGCGCAAGACAGTGACCCCTTTTGCCCCGGCAGAGTCCGGGGCTTTTTCATTGCCTGAGAGTCAGGTGGAGTTACGGGTCGAAGAGACGAAGAGACGAAGTGACGAAGAGACGAAGTGACGGTGGGCGGGAAATCGAGCGAGGCACTAAGGCACTAAGGCACGGAGGCACGAAGGCACGAAGGTCTTTCGTGACAGCGGAGGTGTTGTCCCCGCGGAAACGGAGAGCCGGAGACGCGTGGGATGTTTTCCGCGCCTTCCGCCGGGGCGCCCAGTGTTGGCAGGGTGTCATGTTTCAGTCCGGTGATCGCCCTTCCACCAGCGCACGGCCGACTCGCTGCGCTCGCTGGCCATGGCACCCGGCTCGCAGGACATTGTCGGCGCTCAGGACGGCTTCTGCGCGCCCTCGCATTCCTCACTTCGTTACTCCGTCACTCCGTCACTTCGTCACTTCGTCACTTTCCCTCCGTGCCTCCGTGCCTTCGTCCCTCCGTGCCTCACTCAAAATCCCTACCATACCCACCATGTCCGTCGAACTGACCCCAAGTGAAGCGATCGTCCGCCCGGCCACAACACGGCCGGTGGGGGAGATTGCCCGCGACGTCACCGTCGATCCACGCATTCCCGCCCTCGTGCCCGGCTTTGATGCGCCGTTCTTTCAGGCGGGGCTGGCCGGGTACTCCGACGGCGCGATGCGGCTGGTCGCCCGGCGGCACGGCTGCCCCTTCTGCATCACCGAAGCCCTGCTGGATATCACCCTTCTGAGCGGCGGCAAGGGGCGGGCTAAGGAAGATCCCGACCGCCTCGCGGAAGAGTGCGGCACGGGCGACCCGGATGAAAACCGCGCGGCGGGGCTGGAAGACCACCCGATCGCCGGTCAGGTCATGGGCACCGAGCCGGAGACGATGGCGGCCGGGGCGGCGCTGCTCACCGACATGGGCTACGAGGTGATCGATGTCAACTTCGCCTGTCCGGTCAAGAAGATCAAGAAGCGCCATCGCGGGGGGCACTTTCTGACCGCACCGGACCAGGCGATCCAGGTGCTGCGCGCGGTGCGCGAGGCGGTGCCGCGCGAGATCCCGACCACGGTCAAACTGCGCCGGGCGTGGGATGATACGGATGAGATGGCGCGCAACTTCGAGCGCATCTTCAACGCGGCGTACGAGCTCGGTTACGCATGGACGACAGTGCACTGCCGCACGGTCGTGCAGAAGTACCACGGCCCGGGCAAGTGGCCCTTCCTGACCGACCTGGTCAGGCGGCATCCGGACAAACTCATCTTCGGCTCCGGCGACATCTGGAACGCGGGTGATATCTTCCGCATGATCGATGCCACCGGTGTCCAGGCGGTGAGCGTCGCCCGCGGCTGTATCGGCAACCCGTGGATCTTTCGCCAGGCCCGCGAACTGATTTCGGGGCGCCCCGAAGAGGAAGCGCTCGCTCCGCCGACACTGGACGAACAGCGGGCGGCATTGCTGGAGCACTTCGACCTGTGCACGGCGCTGCACGGCGAACGGGCGGCCTCGCGCATGATGCGCAAGTTCGGCATCAAGTTTTCTCAGCACCACCCCGATCCGGACGCGGCCCGGCAACAGTTCATCCGCTGCAGAAGCGTCGCCGATTGGCGCGCGGTTCTGGATGAGCATTATGGGGAAGGAGATGAAAAAGGCACGAAGGCACGAAGGCACGGAGGGATAGTGACGAAGTAACGGAGTGACGGAGTGGTGGATGACGTTGATGCGGGTGCTGGTTCTGTCATTTCTGCGGAAGGGGGAATCCAGGGGGCGCGCCCAAAGCGTCCCGCGGGTAGCCTGCATCCTGTTTGTCTGTTTGCAGAAGGCATCCTTCGCCCTCCCTCCCCTCGCGGTGGTCACCACTTGCGCAGGGACGACGCCATCACCATCGCGCCGCCCCTCGATGCCTCGATCCTGCCCCTTCGTGCGTTCGTGCCTTCGTGCCTTTTTTGCAATCGGCCGCCACGGCCGCGCAGGTCATACTTGCAGTCGAGGCACGGGATCGACCGGAGAATATGGCCCTGTTCGTCGAGTAGGCTGCGATAGTTTGTCGAGTCGCTCACCGCCGCATCGTAGCGAAAAAAGCGTCATCCTCGCAGAGTCCGGAACGCCGTCGGCGCACAGCGTGAGTGTGGTATCATACCCCTGCCGCACGGCAGTAAAGGGTATGTGATC
>SLDM01000278.1 GCA_007125255.1 Phycisphaerales bacterium | reverse complement strand
AGGTACGGTTCCACAGCCCGGTCAGTCCGTCGATCTGCGCCCGCTGGGCGAGCATCTTGATCAGCAGGCAGATGCGCACCGCCGAGCGAATACGCGCCTTGAGTTCCGCGATATCAAAGGGCTTGCCGACAAAGTCATGCGCGCCCATGTCCAGACCCCGCACCCGGGTATCTGCATCCGTGGATCCGGACACGAAGATGACCGGGATGTCGTGCGTGGTCGGATCCATCTTAAGTTCGCGCAGAACTTCAAAGCCGTTCTGGTCCGGCAGATCGATATCAAGCAGAATGACCTCGGGCAGGAGGGCACGGGCCATCTCCAGCCCCTCGTCTGCGGTCGATGCCGCATGGATCTCAAGGCGTTCGCGACGGAGGCGCGCCTTCAGCAGGCGATGAATCAACTCCGAATCATCGATGGCGAGAAGTCGGGGAATCTGTTGTTCACTCAACTGCATCATCGTGACTGGACTTCTCCTCAACAGCGATCGGCCAGCCGCCCTCCCCCGTGATGACGGTCTGCTTCAAGTGACTATGGCGCGGTCGTCGCGCGACGGCACATGCCGATCAGAGCTTCGACCCGCTCGGCAAGATCTGCCGCGGCTGCCTCCTGATCGAGACCCTCCTCCAACTCCGCGGCAGAATCCGTGATCTGAGGAAATCCATAGCCCGCCGCCGCTCCCTTCAACTGGTGCGCGAATTCGCGCAGCTTCGAGATGTCCTGATCCGACCAGGCCCTTTCGATGTACGCAACCCGCGTTTGCATCTCACCCACGAAATACTCGATCAGATCGACCATATCGCGGTCGTGGGCAAACTCGCTGATGAGCGGCTCACGTGGAATGTTCGGCTTGCGGCGACGTTCATGGTCCATGGCACATTCTCATCGTCGCATTCAAGACGCGGCTTCGCTCGAATCTGCGATGAGGCTCTGGAAAGTGCAATGACCGATAAGTCGTGGGAAAGGCACGGAGGGAAAGTAACGGAGTGACGGAGTGACGAAGGGGTGGGTGCCACGGCCAGCGAGCGCAGCGAGTCGGCCGTGCGCTGGTGGAAAGACGATCACCGGAACGAGGTGCGACGTTCGTTCGGGACCCTTCGATGCCTCCCCTTCGTCACTCCGTCACTCTCCTTCTGCCACTCGATGTCGTACGGTCGACTCGCTGCGGGCCTCTAGCCCTTTCGGCCGCTGTGACCAAGTGAGAGTCACTGAACGTTTTCCGGTTCGGAGGGACCAGAACCGCTCCACCGGCCGCGGTTCTGGACTCCAGGCCTCCCCCCCAAGAAGGGGCCTTCGGAGTTGCTGCAGGGCGCATCCGCGATCGTTGCAGTTTGCCTGCTCAGCAAGTCGAGGTCGATCGCGTCCCGAGCGAGGGCAACGCGGTCCTTTTTTAGGGGGGACGGCTGAGCGGTAGGAGCGCAGCGGCGAGCTTCCGGGAAACCGCGAAGGTAGCTAAGCAGGTATGTCGCGCAGCGCGCTCCTTCGCTTCATCGCTCCCGCACTGCCGACTCGCTGCGCTCGCTGGAATCGGCAGCCTTACATGGCACGCTACAACCCAATCAGCCAATCAGCCAGCCATGTACGCATCGCGCCTGGCTGAAGAGTTCTCTGCACATTTGGGACGGAAGTCGGACGGTGTTCCGCAACGACCTTGCTCGCCACCGAACCGGAAGCTTTGACCCCCTTCCAGACTTTAATGAACCCGTCCAGTTGGTCCAGTATCCTCCGGCCTGGCTGGGGCCCAATCAGCCAGCCGCACGCGCATCGCACCTGGGTGAAGTGTTGCGATGGAAGAACGATCACCCGACCAGAGTATGACGCCGAGTGGACACCCGCACTACCCCGCCATTCCCGCGGAAGCGAGGACGACCCAATCGCCGCCGCTCCACCTCTTGATGCCTCAATGCCTCGATGCCTCGGTGCCTCCCCTTCGTCACTTCGTTACTTCGTCCCCGTCATGCCGAGCGACCGCCCGGTCGTATCCCCCGCCGGGGAAGCCCGCGGCCCGGAGCAGCGTGCTCCGGGCAAAGAGCGCTTCGCCCTCCGGGCCGAACGTGGCGCAGAAGAGACCCTGCCCGCCGCAGCGATTTTCCTCGCCCCCGAGTTCGACGTGAACCATGCGGCCATCTTCCACCACACGGCACGGCATCAGCACCCGATCATGCAGGACGCGGGTGGGGCTCGGGCGGCGCTCGATCCAGGCGGAAAAGTGGACGTTCGGCACGTCGTCGGCCGGCTCCAGTCGCACGATCAGGGCTTCGCGCAGGAACGCCTGGGCATGAGGGCCACGTCGATCCGGCGCGGCATCCGACCAGCGGCTGAGCGTACGTGACCAGGTCACTTCCACCGGCCGGGCCAGTCGCGCGAGGTGCGGATCGATCAACTGGTGCGGGGCCACGGTCATGCGGTGGACTCCATGAAACGCGCTGCGATCTCCATCGCCGCATCCGATCCTTCGCCGGGCTGGAGAATCTGCTGGCACATCAGATCGACCAGGGCGAGAAAGCTGAGCAGCTCTTCCAGCCGCGCATTGTGCGCCGCGGCGACCTCATCCCGTTCCTCCGCCCCTCCGGCCTCGGCCCCCCCGGCGTCCGTCGCCGCGGCCCGACATTCACGAAGCTGATGAATCAACGGATCGATCTCCCGCTTCTTCCGTTCGCGCAGAATCGTTCGAAAGAGCTTCCAGACGTCCTGCTCAGCTTCGAAGTATTCCTTGCGATCCCCGCGGCGGTGTACACGCTGGACGATGCCCCAATCGACGAGGTTGCGCAGTGTCATGGAGGCGTTGCCGCGACTGATATCAAGCTCATCCATGACATCATCCGTGTTCATCGGCTTGCCGTGGATGAAGAGCAGGGCGTGCACTTCGGCCATGGTGCGCGGGATGCCCCAGTTCGAGCCCATCTGCCCCCAGAGGGCGACGAACCGCTCGCGCGATTGCGGGATGGAGGCGCCGGCCGGTGGCAGAGCTTCGGACATGATTCGACCCCAGGAGAGGTAAGAGGGTGAAAGAGCCTTGACGGATAAATTGCCGGGCCAGCCGCCGCCTCGGGGAGGTCCGCGTCCGCTCCGGCCCCATGCTCCGGCCCCATATGCTAAGGAGGAACCGGGGAGTTGGGCCGATGTTTTCAAAACATTTT
>SLDM01000074.1 GCA_007125255.1 Phycisphaerales bacterium | reverse complement strand
GCGAAGTGATCGCGAGACGCGTCTTCGCGCACATTGGATGCGAGGTCACCGGCGCCTGCTGTGTCGGCTCGGGGTGTCTCGAGCTCTCGGCCGAGGACTGCCTCGCCGCCGGCGGAACCTATCACGGCGACCAGAGCATCTGCGCTGAGGTGAGCTGCCCGCCTTACTGCCCGGCGGATCTCAACGACGACGGCGTGGTGGACGCTCTCGACCTGCTCCTGCTCCTGGATGGATGGGGAACCTGCCCGGAGTGAGCTCCGGACACGACCCGGAAGCGGAGAGCGTGAAATCGCTCCCGCTTCTTGAATCACGCATCTGGAAACTGGCCGTGGAGAAGGCCGGCCGCGGAGGGCGCGGAGGGACGGACGAGGTGATGAAGAAGGGATTGGCGCAGGCGCTTCAGGAATCCGTGCGGGGAACTCCCGAAGATTCCTGAAGCGCCGGGAATTGGCAGGGGATAGCAGACCTCCGCTTGTGATGGAGAGTGCTGTCCCCCGATCCCTTCGAAAAACCATGTGTAGCTACCGGGCGCATGGTTGGTCTGGCACATCATCCGCATCCGAACCGGAGATGCCGAGGATGATCACATCGGCCTGGTCGGCTTTCTCCACCATCCACCCGAAAAGACCGCCGGGGCCCAGTCACCGTTTGCGGGATTGCCTCCGCCTTCGGCGCAGATGTAGCCCTGGTCCGGGGCGGGGTTGGAGAGAAACAGTCCGGCGGCAGCCGCCAGCAGCAAAGACCAACGGTTCCGGTGGGGCCGGCAACAAGAACTCATGAGCATGTCCTTGCCTTCTGAAGGAGGGAGGTGCAACCCACGTTGAGTACACGATTCGACGCCACCGACCGATCCGATTCTCTGACGGCCCGAATAGCCGGGGGCAGGGGGGATTGGCTGGTCCCTGGGGCCCGCCCCGGCCATGCGGCCAGACGTGATCACCGCCAGACGTGATCACTGTTTGATTTGCAGTGGAGCCCGGTGCGGTTCAGGGCTCGGCGAAGAACAGTGATCGATCGCGCCCGCGAGCGGCCGGAGATCATGTTGGGGGTCGGTTCGGATTCCCCGGGCCCGGGCAGAGAGCCGGCCCGACGAGAACCGCTCTCGCCGGAGACAGAAAAAAACCGGCCCAGTAGAGACAAGCTCATACTGGACCGGCTTGGGGGGGGCAATGGGAGCTTCCCTATTCTCACATGCAAAGCGTCGATAATCAACAAGGAAACAAGTAAAAGTTCTGAACCGGCCAGAAATTAATGCATCTGGATCAATCGATCCGATCATCCGCCCCCATTTCGAGCCAGGCGTTCAATATTCAGGCGGATCGGCGGAGGGCTCGGCTCATCGCCGATCTGTCCTTCGACCAGCACGCCCCGGGTCGATCCGTCCGGCCGCGGAACGAGGGCGAGGAAGTACGAAATCGGCTTGCTGCCGACACGCTGCTCCTTCTCCCGGTTGCTGAGATGCAGGAGAGCGACCACCGTCACCTCTTCGGACTCGATTCGCCGAATCAGGTCCCCTTCGGCCCGGATGGTGACGTTCCGCAGAATCGGGTCCTGCACCTCGACGATGAACTCCCGGTAGTCTTCGGGAGGGCCGGCCAGCTGCACGCGAACGTTGTCCAATTGCGTTTCCCGGATGCGCGATCGCATGGTGAAGGACAACTGCACCGTGGCGGGCTCGATGGAAAGACCGGCATTTGCGGGCAGGCCGTCGGCGGGACGCACCCCGACATCGATTTCGTGGGGCCGGCCCGGTTCGAGTTGATCCAGCCGACCGCGTTCCACGAACGCTTCGACGGTGATCGACCCCAGCCAGCGTTCACGCAATCGGCTCGGCAGGGCGACGGTCACCTCCGCCGGGCGAACCTCGACTTCGCCGACGGTCTGGACGCCGGGCAGTGTCGGTCTGACCCGTGCCGGTACGCGGACGATCTCATCGGCATCGATCTCCACAACGCTCGGATCGGCCGACAGCACCTTCACGCCCGTCGCTTCCAGGCCTTCATCCATGCGGATGGAACTCAAAACGTCGATCAACTTCGTACCGATGGTCGGGGTGAACTCAACCGCCAGCGGTTGGCGAAGGACGCGTTCGGCCTGATCGAGGGCAAGCTTTGATCCCTCAAGCTCCAGCCGCACCGTTCGCTGGGCCGGAGAAACGATCCAGTCATTCTGATCCGGCACGACGAAGTTCAGGCGCACCGGGATCGAACGATGATCGCGCGTCTCCGCGGCCGCCCAGAACCAGATCAGCCCGGCGACGGACGTCACGATGAGCAGGGTCCAGATGTCGCTGTGTTTGCTCATTGAGGTCATTCGATCCTGTCCACGATCCAGATCGTACACCGTGGGGGGAAGGGGGGCAGCCGTTTCACGAGGGATCGGAAGAACTCGTCACGGCTTTCTCCGAGGTCTTTCGGGGGGTGTCCGGCTTGTTGGCGGCCGTCGCGGTCGGGTCACTCCCGTCCGGATCGGTCTCGCCCTTGCCGCCGGAGCCCTTCGCGGTCGTTTCTGCCTCCGAAGCATCCGCATCCGGCGTCGTTTCGGAAGCCGGCGCTTCGCCTTTCTCGGGGGCGACGGCTTCGGCCGGTTCGCCGGAGAAGTCCAGCAGCGTCGGTGAGGACTCCAAACGCTCACTGAGCAGTCCTTCAAATTCGTCCCGCGGAAGGTCGTACTCGATTTTCCCGCGTTCGGCGATGCTGATTGCTCCGGTTTCCTCGCTGACGATCACCACGAGGCAGTCCGTCTCCATCGACAGACCGGCCGCGGCGCGATGTCGGGAGCCGAAGTGCTGGGGCAGGGTGCCCTCCTCGACGAGCGGAAACTGGACCCCCGCCGCCAGGATCCGCTCACCCCGGATGACGACGCCCAGGTCGTGCAGAGGGCTGTTCGGCCAGAAGATCGATTGCAGCAGGCGTGCGCTCAGCTTTGCATCGAGTTCCTGTCCGCCTTCGATCAGACCGCCGATCACTTCATCGACATCGATCGAGAACAAGCTCGTGAAACCGTCGGCAAGCGACTGCGTGCCATCCAGATCTTTGATTGCCTGGAGGAAATCATCCGTGCCGCCATCGAGGTCCGATTCGAGGAACGCGGACAACGGACCCGCGAGAAAATCGGAAAACGCCTCCTGGAAATCGATGAGGT
>SLDM01000182.1 GCA_007125255.1 Phycisphaerales bacterium | reverse complement strand
GTTTTGCCAGCTCCCACCCCCCTGACGCCCCTCAAAAGTCTTGGCTCCGCCGCGGCCGGGGCTTGGCCGAATGATAAAGGAGACACTTCCATCTCTGGCTGCGCAGGAGGGAGTCCGGCGTTTGGCAGCGGGCGGTGAACTCGCTATCCTGCGTGGCTCAGGTGGGTTTGTGAAAGCTGTCACAAACGAGCGCCCGCGGGCTTTCTCCGCCGATTGCGAGAGCTCCCTGCGGGTGCCGGATGATTCATCATGTTTTAGCGGGAAGGTACGACAACACATGGCCACACAAGGCACGATCGTTCAGGTCATCGGCTCAACGTTCGACGCGAAGTTCCCCGAAGACCAGTTGCCGGAAATCTACAACGCGGTGCACTGCGATCTTGAAGTCGCGGGCGAGAAGCTGCTTCTCGTCGGCGAGGTGAACAAGCATATGGGCGGCGGGCAGGTCCGCTGCGTTGCCCTGGCGAGCACCGACGGTCTTCGCCGCGGTCAGCCGTGCCGGGATACCGGCCAGCCGGTGAAGGTGCCGGTGGGCGAACCGGTGCTCGGCCGCGTGTTCAACCTGCTCGGCGAGCCGATCGATGAACGTGGCGAAGTGAACGCAACGAAGCAGATGCCGATTCACCGTGAGCCGCCGAAGCTGGTGGATCTCAACCCGAAGACCGAAATTCTCGAAACCGGCATCAAGGTCGTCGACCTGCTCTGCCCGTTCGTCCGCGGCGGCAAGATCGGTCTGTTCGGCGGTGCGGGGGTCGGCAAGACGGTCATCATTCAGGAAATGATCGCGCGGGTGGCCCGAGAGTTCGGCGGTTACTCCGTCTTCGCCGGCGTCGGGGAACGAACCCGTGAGGGAAACGACCTCTGGCGCGAAATGCAGGAAGCGGAGTACACCGATGAGCACGGCCAGTCGGCAAAGGTCATCGACAAGGTCGCGATGGTGTTCGGTCAGATGAACGAGCCGCCCGGAGCGCGTCTCCGCGTCGCGCTGTCGGCGCTGACGATGGCGGAAGAGTTCCGTGATGCTTCCGGCAAGGAAACACTGATCTTCGTGGACAACGTCTTCCGCTTCACCCAGGCGGGTTCGGAAGTCTCCGCGCTGCTCGGGCGGATGCCCTCGGCGGTGGGGTACCAGCCGACCCTCTCGACGGAAATGGGTGAACTTCAGGAACGCATCACCTCGACGAGCAAGGGCGCGATCACCTCGGTGCAGGCGATCTACGTGCCGGCGGACGACCTGACCGACCCCGCACCGGCGACGACCTTCGCGCACCTGGATGCCTTCGTCGTGCTCGAACGGTCGATCGCGGAAAAGGGCATCTTCCCCGCGGTGGATCCGCTCGGCTCGACCTCGCGTATTCTCGACCCGGGCGTCCTTGGCGAACGTCACTACGGCGTCGCCCGCAAGGTGCAGTCGATCCTGCAGCGGTACAAGGATCTCCAGGACATCATCGCGATTCTCGGTGTGGACGAACTGGCGGAAGACGACAAGCTGACCGTCGCCCGCGCCCGCAAGATCGAACGCTTCCTCTCCCAGCCCTTCTACGTCGCGGAAGTCTTCACCGGCTTCCCGGGCGTGACCACGCCGCTGGAAGAGACGATCGACTCGTTCGACCGGCTCTGCGACGGCGAAGGCGACGATCTGCCGGAAAGCGCATTCATGTACGTCGGCACGCTGGACGATGCCCGCGCCAAGGCGGAAAAAATGGCCGCAGAAGCGTAAGGGATAGTGACTGAGTAACGAAGCAACGAAGTGAGAAGCACCCGCCCTTGGCGGGTGTTTTTCTTCCCTGGTCTTCAGGAGTCATACGTTTTCCAGGTCAGATCCGGGCGAGCAAAGGATTTACCGCGGAGGACGCGGAGGACGCGGAGAAGGGCAAAAGAGCAGAGGAACGAAGTGATGAAGAGGGAGGATGGAGGTGCCAGCCTGCGCCCCTCCTCTGCAAGCCTTCGCTGAATGCTCCCATCGCTGCGGCTCATCCCTGCTGATCACTCAAAGCAGATTCCTGAAGCGCCCTCCAAGGTCAAAAGTGGTTGTTCACGCCAGTGAGTCTTCTCACCCTGCTCCGCGCCCTCTGCGTCTCCTGCGGTGAAACTCCGTCACGCCCGAAACTGATCCGGGATTCGTATCAGTTCGTGGGGAGGGTAACCGGCGGCGATCAAGCGCGGGTTCGAACCCGAGTCGCTGCGTTACGCACTACTCCGTCACTCCGTTACTTCGCTACTGTGATCGCTCCACTTTTGCTCGAACCATGAACGTGACCGGTCGTTCATACCCGTCGACATGGAGGGTTACGGTCGCGGAACGATCGCCCGTGCGGCCCTCGGCATCAAAGTGTACGGGTAGCTCGAAGGTCTCCCCCGCCGCAATCTGCTGGTTGCTCACGTCCGGAGTGGTGCAGCCGCAGTTGGAGGTCGCGCGGAGGATGAGCACGGGTTGATCGCCGACGTTGCTCACCCGAACGACTCGGCTCTGCGGATCGTTGAGCTGCACGCGGCCGAAGTGGAGCACGGGTGGATCAAAGTCGATCGGGGGGAAGAGCGCGAGCAGATCGCGCCGATCTGCCGGCGACTCCGGGGAGGATGACTCCCCACCGGCGCGGCCGCCCTCTTCGGCATCGGCCCGCTCCCGTGCAGCTTCAGCGGCGAGTCGCGCCTGCTCCGCCGCCCCAAGGGATCCCTCCGGATCATCACAGCCGGCCATCGTGCCGAGGATTGCCAGCGCGGCCCCGACGATGATGATGGTGCTCACGACGGCGCCGGCGCCCCTTCGTGGTTTCATTGTTTTCTGCGGACCTCTTCGCATGGCCGTTCGCTGCTTCCGGGGAGGGGGAGGAGGGGAACCGATCTTCGAGTAGACATTCTTCCCCCACAATACCGGCTGGGCAATGCCATGATGGGAAAGGCACGAAGGCACGGGGGGGGTGGACGAGGAGTCGACCGATTTGTCGCCACTGATGCCTCGATGCCACGATGCCACGATGCCACGATGCCACGGTGCCTCGGTGCCTCGATGCCTTCACCCCTCCGTCACTTCGTCACTCCGTTCTCCGTGCCTCTCTCAATCCCTACCCCTCGTCGCTTCGCCCCTCCGTCGCTCCGTCGCTCTTTCTCGGTCCGACTGGCCCGCCAGGCCCGCAGCGGATAGAGTCGGGT
>SLDM01000483.1 GCA_007125255.1 Phycisphaerales bacterium | reverse complement strand
GGCCCCGTCTTCGGCATGAAGGGCGGCGCCACCGGCGCGGGCCGCTCCCAGCTGCTGCCGATGGAGCGCATCAACCTTCACTTCAACGGCGACCTGCACGCGATCACCACCGCGCACAACCTGCTCGCCGCCCTCGTCGACAATCACCTTCACCAGGGCAACGACCTCGGCATCGATCTCACCCGGCCGGTGTGGAACCGCACGATGGACATGAACGAGCGTGCCCTGCGCCACGTCGTCATCGGCCTCGGCGGTCATCCCAACGGCATTCCGCGCGAATCGAACTTCATCATCACCGCCGCCTCGGAGATCATGGCCATCCTCGCCCTCGCCGAATCGCGCCGTGATCTCAAGAAACGCCTCAGCAACATCATCGTGGGGTTCACGCGCGATGATCAGCCCATCCGCGCCGGCGATCTCGAAGTCGCCAACGCCCTCGCCGTCGTCCTCAACGAGGCGATCATGCCCAATCTCGTGCAGTCGATCGAGCATGTTCCCACCCTGGTGCACGCCGGCCCGTTCGCCAACATCGCCCACGGCACGAACAGCGTCATCGCCAATCGCATGGCCCTCAAGTTCGCCGACTACGTCGTCACCGAAGCGGGTTTCGCCGCCGACCTCGGCGCGGAGAAGTTCCTCGACATCGTCGCGCCCCAGACCGGCATCAATCCCGCCGCCGTCGTCATCGTCGCCACCATCAAGGCCCTCAAATGGCATGGCGGCGCAACGGAAACAGAGCTCAACAGCGAGAACCTCACCGCCCTCGAAGCGGGCACGGTCAACCTCGCCAAACACATCGAGAACCTGAAGCACTTCGGCGCCAACATCGTTGTCGCCATCAACCGCTTCGACCACGACACCGATGCGGAGGTGCAGTGGCTCAAGGCGTGGTGCACCGACCGCGACGTGGCGTGTGAAGCCCATACCGGCTTTACCGACGGCGGGACCGGCGCGACGGCCCTTGCCGAGGCCGTACGCCATGCCGCCGATCAGCCCTCGACGATCACGCCGCTGTACGAAGCCGACCTTGACCCGGAGGAGAAGATCGGCCGCATCGCGCGCACCATCTACGGCGCCGACGAGGTGTACTTCGAATCCCGGGCGCGAAAGCAGCTCGAGCGATTCAAGCGCATGAACTGCGGCAACCTGCCCGTCTGTATCGCCAAGACTCAGAGCTCCCTGAGCGACCGGCCGGGCCTGCTCGGCGCGCCGACCGGCTGGACACTCACCGTTACCGACCTGCGCCTCTCCGCCGGCGCGGGATTCCTGATCCCCGTCTGCGGCAACATGATGCTCATGCCCGGCCTGCCCAGACAACCCGCCGCGATGAACGTCGATGTGGATGAGGATGGTGTGATCAGGGGGTTGTTTTGATCAAAGGCACGAAGGCACGGAGGCACGGAGGGGAAGTGACGGTGGGACAGGGGGAAGTGACGAAGTGACGATGGGGTGGGTGACTTCGGCGCGGGTCTTGATTCCGTCATTCCCGCGGAAGCGGGAATCCAGGGGGCGCGCCGTGATCGTCCCGAGCGCCGCCCGAGCGCCGCCCGAGCGCCGAAAGTGTTCTGCGCTCAGGGTGCCACGGCCAGCGAGCGCAGCGAGTCGGCCGTGCGAGATGGAAGGACAATCGTCGGGCCGAAGTACGACGCCCGGTCGACACCACTCAATGCCTCAATCCCCCTTCGTCACTCCGTCACTTCGTCACTCTCCCTTCGTGCCTTTCACATTCCTTCCACAAGCCTGACCTCTCGCCGGTTTGCGCCCACCGCGCGCTGGGCAATGACTCGCCCGGTGATCTCCAGATTGCGCAGCCCATTTCTCACCTGTGAGCGAGAACCACCCGCAAGCTCCGCAAGTCTCGACTCGCTCTCGCCGGCGTTCGCGTCATGTCGGAGTGCCGCCAGGATGGAAGCGCGGAGATCACCCCGGAAATCTGCGCGGATGCGAAGCCCGGGATGCCGCGCCATCATCCACGATGCGGGGCGGATCGCGTCCTCCTTGAACTCGATCGGCTGCATCCACAGACCCCACTTGCGAGAGAGGGCCGAAGCGCGGCGCCGAGCCAGCTCGCGCAGCTTCTCACTCCTGCAGAGGGCCTCGAAAAGTGGCCTCGGCGATGCTTCGGAAGACAGATGCTTGAGGACCGTATCGAACTCCGGCGGGTGCGTGCCCTGCTGAGCCGTGTCGAGCAGGAGACCGAGAATCGGCTGGCACTCCGGCTCCAGCTCTCTATCGATCAACCGGTTCAGTCGGTGCTTCGCGATCGTATCGCCGTATGTACGCAACCACGTCGCGGCCATGATGAACAGCCTGGCCATCTTCGGCGTCTGGCGGGCCGTGTCGAGAAGCAGTCGCTCCAGATCAATATCGCCTGCCTCATCCCGCGCGGTGTTGAATCCCGCGCCAAGGCTTGACCACTTGCCGATCAGTGTGTTGAGCGTTTCATGATTCATGTTCGTGCACCTCGAGTGATTCGAGAAGCGCTCTGGCTTCTTCGACCTCTTCCGGCCTCGTTCCTTTGCGGTCGAGCGAGTTCAGATAGGCGCTCACAAAAACTCGACGTCGTCCGGCCGGACACGCATCGCCTGGAGGTCCTCGATGTCCTGGTCCCGGCCGGCCAGCACCTTCATCGCAACCAGGTCGGGTCGGCTCGCGGCGTAGACCCGGAGTCTTCCGAACGTGCCAACCGAGATCTTCCGCTTATCCCAGCCGTCTGGCAGCGCATCGAGGCGGATCTGCACGTCGCTGTTAAGCCAGGTCGGAGAGAGGGTCATCTCAACCGCCACCTTATCAGCTGCGATCTCGACGGCTGACATCGCCTCCGGCGGGATGGATACCATCACGTCACAGTCTGTGGTCACGCGGTTGGGGGCCAGAACGCCAGTCCATGCCCGCAGCCCCGCCGACAAGCAGAATCTCGATCTCACGGTGGTACTCCACTACCTCACCCAGCCGGCGAAGAGCCCGTTCCACGGTCGAGGTGTTCATCGGGTCGGCCATGACGTTACCGTATACTGTCGGTTAAATCGTACAGTATCTCCGCCCGAAGTCCAGCAGAAGTCCGAAACTTGTCCCAGAATGCCCCCCGAGATCCTATCGAAACCCGTACGGATCGGGATTCTGAGGCGGGAATGACCCCTCCCGCGCCGGTCG
>SLDM01000295.1 GCA_007125255.1 Phycisphaerales bacterium | reverse complement strand
CTTCGCGCGATGACCCGGTCCACTGCGCAGCACCATCCGTCTATCCGTCCGTCCGTCTATCCATCTATCCGTCCATCAATCCATCGGCCCATCCATCCATCCATCCATCCATCGCCGGATCTCCGGCACGGCCGCCATCCATCCCGCCCGGTTCACGATTCGGCGAGGGACGTGAGCATGGCCAGGTACTGGGTGGCGATCAGGATCACCGGCGCGATCAGACTCACCAGCAGCAGAATGATCGCCGCGACCGCCGATACGTAGCGGAGACGCGGGCTCGGGATCAACTGGCAGAGGAGTCCGAGGGTGAGGAAGACGGCGAGGGGAACCAGCCGCCAGTGGCCGAGATCGATCAGGAATCGAAAGCCCCCGCTCGGCGGCTGCTCCGCATCCTGCATGATCGTGATCACCATCGGAAGCAGGTGGAACTCGATGAAGAGATAGGGCCAGCAGGATGAGAAGGGCCAGGATCCGCGAGACGACGGCCAGCACCCGGGAGACCAGGAGCGATTCAGACTGGCCGTCTTCAGGCTCCGCGCCAGTGGCGCTAGACATCACGATCAACCTGCCTTGCCAGAAAGAGTGAGCCCTCTTCTCCGGCTCGAAGTCAACCTCAACCTCAATCTCGTTCGCGGGAACTGGCTCAAGTGCAGCCGGGCCTGTCTTCCGGGCCTGTCTTCCGGGATTGGCCTTCCGGGATTGGCCTGCCGCGGAAAACGCAGGCGGGGGCGCTACGTCAGCAGCGTCAGCATCCAGAAAGCAACCGGCGCGACCATCAGGGGTGAGTCGAGCACGTCCAGCATGCCGCCCATCCCGGGCAGGATCTGCGAGGAGTCCTTGATCCCCGCGCCGCGCTTGAGCAGACTCATCGTCAGGTCGCCGAACTGACCGACGAGCGCGAACACGACGCCGCAGAAGAGGCCGACCAGGAGCGGGACGTGATCGGTCGGATCGGTCAGGACGGTACTCAGGGCCGCCAGCCCGAGCCCCACCAGGGCCGAGCTCACCACGCCGCCGACGAGTCCCTCCCACGTCTTGCCGGGGCTCAGCCAGGGAATGAGTTTATGACGGCCGATCGACCGTCCGGTAAAGTACGCGCCGATATCACACGCCTTGGTCGTGAACACGATGCCGACGATCCACCACGCGGTGTGGTCCCGGCGCAGCAGCAACAGGAACCCGAGCATGATGCCGAGGTAGACCATCGCGAACATGACCCCGCCGGCGGCGGCGAGCACGCCCTGCACGTTCTTCTGCTGGCTGAAGGTCAGCAGGGAGAGCACGAACATGCCGATCAGGCCGGTCGAGAAGATCGCGATGGCGGTGACGACCTCCGCGTCCATCGGGATCGCGTAGGTCATGACCAGTCCCACCAGCGCGCCGAGGGCGGTGAGCCAGCGCCGCGTATGAATCTGATTTGCCTTGACGATGGCGGAGAGTTCAAAAGCCGCCAGCGGAGCGACGATGAGGGCGACGGCAAAGAGGATCAGCCCCCGTGGTGGGTGATCCTTGCCGCGGAAGAGCTCCTGCCAGAAGCCGTGCAGTTGCACGGTGTCGAGCCGGTCATCCAGCCAGACGATCGCGAGCAGGGCGACGATCAGGATCGGACCGGTGATGAGGCGATACCGCAGCATGGGAAGCTTGCACCACGAGTTCAGTAACGGGGGACCTGCGGATCGACTTCGACCGACCACCGGTCGATGCCGCCGACCATCGAGCGGACATCGGTGAAACCCTGCTGCAGCAGGTAATCGGTCACGCGCTGGGAACGTACCCCCGCGTGACAGTACACCACGATCGGCTGCTCCCGGTGTGGCTCCAGCTCATCCAGCCGCTGCGGAATCTCCTGCATGGGCAGGAGGCGCGAGCCCTCGATCCGCGCGACCTCATGCTCTTCGGGCGTGCGGCAATCGAGCAGCAGGAGCGCTTCGCTTTCCCGCTCGAGCAGTTCGCACGTCTGTCGGGGCGTGATCGTGGTCATCTCTTTCGCGATTTTCAACGGGTCGGCCAATCGTCCGGATAGTCCATCTGCGGTTCCGGCTCATCCACGTGCCGCGGCGTGATGGCGCCTTCGGCAACAATCCAGGTGCGGTACACCGCGAAATCATGATCGGGCAGGCGGACCTCGGTCGCGTGGCGTGAGCGCTCAATCCGCCACGGATGCCGGCCGCGAACGATCATCTCGATCGGCGCGAAGATCAAAACGCCGCCGGCCTGGAGCAGGTCGACCGCGCCTTCGGCAAGGTGAACCGGCGCGTTCTCTTCGGTCTCCAGAACGGTGTCAATCGTCGGCGCCTCGCCGCGCTGCCGCGCGGTCTGGTCGGTGAAAGCAATCGTCCGCACGTACTGCGGATGATGCTCGGTCTGGCGGCGGGGGACCTGGACCGTGATCCGCGGCCAGTGGCTGCGGTCGTGGCCCTGCGTCACCGAAGGAGTGTCATTGACGAAACTCTGCTCGGGGCCGTCGAGGGCCGGAAGCTCCACGCCGTCGAGGCCCGCGGACTGGTTGAGACGCAGCCCGCAGCCGGTGAGCGTCGTGATCAGCAGCGAAAGCCCGGCGATCGCGGTCATCGAGTGCCGATTCAACTGTTGTCTGCGTGTCGTGATCATCATGGAGGAACTCCAACCAACTGCCGTGCGCCGAGCCGTGCGGCCGCGCGGTGATCTTACCAGTTCGCGGGGGATCGGGGGGCGACGGGGCTGACCGTCCTCTCATGCGGGAACGCCTCGCGCCTCGTTCTCGCGAAAACCGGGACCCCGGAGGCGCGCGGGATGCATTCGATGCACGGGAATGACGGTGCATGCTCACCGGAACACCGCGCACTTCGTCCCTGCCTCGGCGCGACCACACGTTGCGCCGGGGATGAAGCGGAGCAGGCGGTAGATCCGGCGGCAGAGCAGGCGGCAGATCCGGGGGCGAGCCCGGGGCGACACCGTCGGTGCTGCGAACCGGACCGGCCGGGCCGGGACGGGACGTCGGGGGTTGGCTCGCGGGGGCCTGATTTCCTATGGTATGGTCGATGAGCAGTCACGATGCATCCAGCGATCGCGGCGCCGGGCAGCGGGTTACGGCGGTGACGATCGGAAATTTCGATGGCGTTCACGAAGGCCATGCCGCGCTGGTCAACGCCGCCCGCGGCGCCGCCGGCGCTGACGGCCGGGTCGT
>SLDM01000084.1 GCA_007125255.1 Phycisphaerales bacterium | reverse complement strand
GTCGTTGCTACGGCCGCCCGCCGATGGGTGAAGTGCTGTGGTGAGCGATAAGGCTGGCGACCGAGAACGACCCACACAGATTCCCGAAGCCCCGAAAAATTATCGCCCCCGCGGTCCTCCTCCGCGGGCCGCTCCACCAGCGGGTCAGTCAGCCGGCCGCGCCGCCTGCGGATCGGGATTCTGTTGATAGGCGGCGCCACAAAACATGCTGTGCGATGAGACTTCACCAACCTTGCGCACGGCTCTCCCGCACGAGGGGCAGACGCGTTTGTCGATGCTGTAACACACCATCAGCACTGCCACCGGAAGTCCGAACAACGCGATCCACAGGTTCGTGTTCATCCACATCCCGTACACCCATAGTGGCAGCACCACGAGAAACGCCGCGTACCAGAGCAGCGAGCGCGTGAACCGGACGAGTCGTGACGACGGTGCGGACATACTGTAAGGGCTCTGAGGCTGATGAACAGGAATCTGGCGACTCCGTTCAGCCCCCCGTAAACGCTCCGGGGGTCCGAGTCACGCGCCCGTGCTCGCGGGGACGGAATCGATCCAAATGTGCGAGAGCACAAGATGAGATTTTTTTTCTGATTCCGTGTCGAGGCGCGGGCCGTTTCCTTCACGGTCAGATGCGTGAGATACGCGCTGATCTCCGCCTTGCGCGTCTGGGCAGGATGGCGGACGTGGTGGAGGAAGATGAACCGCTCCGGCCACGATGCCAGGACCCGGACCAGGGCCAGGGGCAAGGTCAGGGACTTCGGTCACCGTGTACATGAGGCCCATGACCCGCGTGCGACAGGCCTCAATGCCCTGGCGGCACAGTGCGGGCGTCGACTCTCCTCCGCAACGATGTCTCACTCGATCGGTCCTGGTCTCGATCTGTTCACCCCGCTCCCCGCCATGAGCCGTGAGCCGCATCGCAGGCCGGGCGGTCCATTGCCCCGAGCGGTCGGAAGACCAGAGGCTGT
The DNA here is from genome assembly GCA_007125255.1 of Phycisphaerales bacterium. Lineage (GTDB taxonomy): Bacteria > Planctomycetota > Phycisphaerae > Phycisphaerales > SM1A02 > SKZB01. The sequence goes on along the minus strand of SLDM01000084.1, from coordinate 2,203 downwards.
TTCGTCCGCATGGCGATGCCACCGGGCCGCACAACGTCGAGCGAGTGTCGAGCCAGTGTCGAACCTGTGTCGAGCCGGTGCCGATCGAAGAATCGGTCGTGCGCGACGGAACGTAGTCATTTCCCTCGTCCCTTCACGGGCCGCGATCCTTGTACGCGGCTTTTTGCTCGCGTCGTGATTCATGGCGGGTTACCATTGTGACAGGAAGAACCGGAACGACCCGGCACCTGTCCGTTCCTTGGGGCCGGTTGCGTTGCAGACGGTGCGTTCGAACGTGGTGAGAAACTCTTCCCAGGATGAATGATCTACATGCAACCCGAAGCGGAGGTTCGCGATGATCAAGGCGACAGACCACGTGAAGCAAATGGCCGGCCGCGGCCGGGAAGCCCGGCCGTTCCCGATGCCGGCGCTGTGGATGGCAACGATGCTCGCGACGGCGAGTCTCGCCGTGGGGGGCGAGCCATGCGAACCCGGCTGGGACAACACGATTGGCCAGCCGGGCCTGCAGAGTAGCTCCATCTGGGGCCACAACCTCTGGGCCATCGGGGTGTGGGACGACTATCCGGGAGCGGACGAACAAGTCGTCTTTGTCGGCGGCTGGTCGTCCCTGCTCGCGGCCTGGAACGGGACCTCGTGGAGTTCCTTCTCGATCACCGGAGGGACCGGCTGTGTGCATCAGTCGCGCGCAATGACGGTCTTTGATGAGCCCGGCTCGGGACCGGCGCTCTTTGCCGTCGGCACCATGCACGGTTTCGACGGTGAATCGTTTTCGGGAATCGCGCGATACGACGGCACGGATTGGAGTTCAGTCGGCGGCGGGCTCGGGGTGCCGGGTTGCTCTCCCGCGGCTCTCTCACTTGAGGTCTTTGATGACGGAAGCGGTCCCGCGCTCTACGTGGGCGGCGACTTTGTCAGCGCGGGCGGACAGCCGATCGCCAACCTCGCCCGCTGGGATGGGCAGAGCTGGTCGCAGGTCGGCGGCGGTGTGGTTGGCCTTGTTCGCGCAATGGCCGTGCACGATGATGGGAGCGGCCCGGCGCTCTTCGTCGGAGGTTTTCTAACCGGTGCGGGCGATGTGCCGGTGGACCGCGTCGCCAAGTGGGATGGGAGCGAATGGCATCCGGTGGGCACCGGGATCGGAGCGCCCCAGACGCTTGCCGTGTACGACGATGGTGCCGGAGCGGCGCTCTATGCCGGCGGCAACTGGACAAGCATCAACGGCCAGCCGGGAAGCGTGGCGAAGTGGACCGGCGAGACGTGGGTGCCCCTGGATGTTCTCGGAACCGGCGGATCGATCCTCGGCGGGATCCGGGCCATGGAGGTACTCGATCCGGGCGACGGCGAACGGCTCTATATCGGAGGCACGATCGAACAGGCGGGCGGCGAACCGCAATCGAACCTCGTCGCGTGGGACGGCAGCAACTGGACCTCGCCGGCCGGGACGCTGAACGGGGGAGTCCTTGACCTTGCCACACGGCAGACGCCCGATGGCCCGCGGCTTCTGGTCAGCGGAAAGTTCACGACCGTCGGCGATCTATTCAGTATCGGGGTCGCCGAGTGGGATGGCGAGATCTGGCATACCCTTGGCGGTGGATATCCCATGGAAACTGCCGCGGAGACGCACGCGCTGATCTCGACCGATGCCCTCGGAGACGACGCTCTGTATGTCGGGGGGGCGTTCCAGGCCGCGGGGGGCAGCACATCCGCGATGGGTCTGGCTCGCTGGGACGGCCGGACGTGGGCGCCGCTCGCGAGCGAGATCCTCGGCACCATCCGGTCGCTTGCCGTTCACGACGACGGGAGCGGCCCGGCCCTCTATGCTGGAGGAGCCTACACCGTTGACGGCGTCGAGGTCACGAACATGGCCCGCTGGGACGGCGAGTCCTGGGCGCCGGTTGGCAGCGGCCTGATCGAGACCTCCATCGAGCACGTCACGCCCTTGACCGGCACCGTGCATGATCTGGCCGTGTTCGACGAGGGTGACGGGCCGGTCCTGATCGCCGGCGGTTCGTTCATGTGCCCCGGCGACTCACCCGCGGCCTGTGCTGGTCAATGCGGCGGCCAGTCGCCCGTCGGATGCTGGTGTGACAACAACTGCTTCGAATCCATGGACTGCTGCCAGGACGTGTGTTTCTATTGTGACGGCTGGTCTGGCGTGGACTTGTGCGACAACAGTCACGTCATCAATCCGTGTCATGAGGGC
>SLDM01000309.1 GCA_007125255.1 Phycisphaerales bacterium | reverse complement strand
GCGACCAGACGTTGTGGTAGAGCGGGATCACGCGATCCCCGCGGTCGTTTTCGCGCAGCAGGTGTTCCAGCCGGCGCAGCGCGGTGACCGCAAACGGTCCGGCGTTGGCGTACCGCTGAATCACATCCTCGTAGCAGCGCCGGGCGTTCTCGAGATTTCCGGCCTCTTCCCACATGGTCGCCTGCCGGATACGAACCGTTGCCGCCAGATCATGACGCCGGCGGAATCGCTCGAATGCCGACTCCCACAACTGGTTCTGCTGCTCGACCGATTCGATGCTTTCAATCATCGGCGCGAGCAGGGCGAGCTGAAAATCCAGGTAGTCATTGCCGCACAGCCGCGCGAGGGCATCGGCCCAGTAGCGCTTCTGACTCAGCGAGAGCTTTCGGTCGGAGGCGAGATCACGGATCTCCAGCCACGCCGGCGCGTAGCCCGCGCTCGTGCGCAGCGCCTGCTCGATCAGGTTCAGCTTCGCTTCCAGCGTGACCGTCCGGACCGGTTTCCGCGGCTCGTCGCCGGATGACCTGCCGAATGGACGAAGGGACTCGACCTCATCCTCGGAGAACTCCCGCAGGCGCCGCCCGGCGTCGGTCAGGCCCGCCGCCGCCTGCCGCGAGGCGGTGTCGCTGGCCACGAACTGCGCCAGCAATTGGAGATGGGCATCGGGAATCCACTTCCGGGTCTGGGGATCGAGCAGTTCACCGCGCACGCCCTGGTAGGCCTCGTACCGGCCGGCATCGAAGTTCCACTGCGCGCGTCGGCCCTGCACCTGGAGAAAGCCGACCCACGCGTGGCTGACATCCGCGCTGCGTCCGCGGACGTAGGCGGTCGGCACACCGATCGACTTGCCGATGCTCATCGCGTAGTACGCCTGATCAGCGCACACGCCGCCGTAGTTCAGAATGTTTTCGAGCGTGAACCCCGCCTGGGTGACCCGTTTGGGAGTGCCGCGGCGCACATGGTCAAAGTCGTAACTGACATCGAAGAACAGCTCACCGATGTGCTCGTTGCCGCGATGACGCCGCAGCGCCCAGAGCATTTCCTCCCGGGTGAGCGTGGTGTCGATGACGTAGATCATCAACTCCGTCGGCATATCCCGGATGCCGTGGAGCATCTGACCCTCGTAGGTCGTGTGAAAATCGAATATCAACCGCGGATCCGGCGCGCCGGGACGATTCTCATTGACCCGCCGCTCGAACGGCCGATCGTGTACCACGGCGATCGCCGCCGCCAGCGTGGCGTACTGGTTGAGCACATCCCCGCGATGCGAACGGAGACGGTCCAGCACCGTGTAGACCGCCGCCGGGTCCTGATGCTCCGGCTTCACCGCGAAGGCCATTTCGAAAGCAAGGCGTTCGGAATCAAGCAGAAAGGGCACCATCCGCGCCCGCAGATCGTCCGGCAACTCCGCCATATGCCCGGTCAGGCGCTTGAGAAACGCTGCGGAACGAAAGGCCTCCGTCTGCTTGGCCGGCGCGTGAACGACGATCCGGTCGAAGAGTTCCGTCGCCCGCTCCTTTGCCCGTTGGGCATCGTTCGTCTGGCGCAACTGGTTCAAAACCGTGGCCACTTCGGCGCGGACTTCCTGCTGAAGTGACTGGGCGCTGAGCGTCTCCGGCCGAATCGACAGAAGCACGATCACCGCGAGCACAATCCGGAGTGTGGCGAGTTGTCGGGTCGACATGTTCATGGTGCGCGGGCGTCGCCTTGAAGAACGTGGTCAGACCGCCGTACGGCTTCGATTCGCGCGCTGCCCGGACGTCGCCGGCGCCGCGTGCGTGCCCGGTGCCGCGTGCGTGCCCGGTGCCGCGTGCGTGCCCGGTGCCGCGTGCGTGCGCAGATACGTGATGATCGTCTCGGCCACGTGCTTCTGCTGCTCATCGGTCAGTTCCGCGAAGATCGGCAGCGCGATCGATTCCAGCGCGACCCTTTCCGACTGGGGCAGGTCACCCTTGCGGTAGCCGAGTGAGGCAAAGCATTTCTGCAGATGCAGCGGGATCGGATAGTAGATCTCCGTACCGATCTGGTGCTCGTTCAGGTGCTGCCGAAGGGCATCGCGATGCTCCGCCGGAACGCGGATGACGTACTGGTTGTAGATGTGCTCGGCCTTTCCGGTGGCTGGCGCGGGCGTTACCAGGGGCAGCGCATCATCCTGCCATCCCTTTGCGCTGGTCGTCGCGCCGGCCTCGGCGAAGAGGCGATCGTACAGCGCGGCGTTCTCCCGGCGCCCCGCGCTCCAGGAATCGAGATGCGGCAGCTTGACCTTCAAGACCGCCGCCTGGAGGGCATCGAGCCGCGAGTTGTAACCGACGAAGTCGTGATGGTACTTCACCCTCGAGCCGTGATTGCGCAGCATCATGAGCCGTTCGGCGAGCGCTTCGTCGTTCGTGGTGACGATCCCGCCGTCGCCGTGTGCGCCGAGGTTCTTGGTGGGGAAGAAGCTGAAGCAGCCGAGCGTGCCGCGGGTTCCCGCCCGCGCGCCGGTCGCATCCCGCGCGCCAATGGCCTGGGCGGCATCCTCAACGATCGGCACGCCGAACTCCCGGCCGATCTCCAGCAGCGCGTCCATATCCGCGCATTGGCCGAACAGGTGCACCGGCATGATCGCCTTGAGGTTGCGGCACTTCCCGGCCGCGGCCCGCACGCCCTCCGGATCGAGGTTGCAGGTGACCGGATCGATGTCGACGAAGACCGGCGTTGCCCCGGCGTTGTGGATGTAGCCGCCGGTGGCGAAGAAGGTGTAAGACGGGCAGATCACTTCATCGCCCGGCCCGATCTCCAGAGCGCGGAGCGCGAGCAGAATCGCATCCGAACCGGAAGCGCACCCCACCGCGTACGTGCTGCCGCAGTAGCCCGCGACGGCACATTCAAGCTCGCCGACCTTCGGCCCGAGTATGAAGTACTGGCTGTCGATCACCTCGTCGACCGCCGCGTGAATCTCATCGCGGATGGCGGCATGCTGAGCCTTGAGGTCGAGAAGCGGTACGTTCGGAGGTGTGCTCACAGTGCGAATCCTGATGAGATCTGGCGCGGCAGCGCCGGGGGACAGGGCCGTGGGCCAGAACTGGTGGCCAGAACTGGTGGCCAGAACCGGGGGCCAGAGCCGGAGGACCGGCGGCTGACGTGGAATTGCATGATACGGCCTTCCGGCCCCGGGTGGACTTTGCTACTTTCG
>SLDM01000093.1 GCA_007125255.1 Phycisphaerales bacterium | reverse complement strand
CCCGGCCGATACCCGGTGGCAGCACGCCTTCGAGGGGGAGTTCCCCTACCAGGAGACCGAGGACCAGCTCGCATCGATCAGCGCCATCAAGAGGGACATGAGCGACCCCCGGCCGATGGACCGGCTGGTCTGCGGGGATGTCGGCTTCGGCAAGACCGAGGTGGCGATGCGGGCGGCCTTCAAGGCCGCCGAGTTCGGCAAGCAGGTCGCGGTGCTCGTGCCCACGACGGTCCTCGCCGAGCAGCACGAACGCACGTTCCGCGACCGCTTTGCCGATTACCCCTTCCGGATCGAGTCGATCAGCCGGTTCAAGACGAAGAAGGAACAGAACGAGCTGATGAAGTCGCTCGGGCAGGGCGCGGTGGACATCATCATCGGCACCCACCGTCTGCTGTCGAAGGATGTGAAGTTTGCCGACCTCGGGCTGGTGATCATCGATGAAGAGCAGCGTTTCGGCGTCGAGCACAAACAGAAGCTGCTGCAGTTTCGCACGACGGCGGATGTATTGACCCTGAGCGCCACGCCCATTCCCCGCACGCTGCACATGTCGCTGCTGGGGTTGCGCGATATCAGTTCACTGACCACGCCGCCGCTCGATCGCCGGGCGGTGGTCACGGAAGTCATGGCGTATGATTCCCGGCGCATCCGGCAGGCGATCGAGCGCGAGCTGGCCCGCGAGGGGCAGGTGTTCTTCGTCCACAACCGGGTGCACAACATCGAAAGCATCGCGGACGAGGTCCAGAAGCTGGCGCCGGAGGCCAGGATCATCATCGGGCACGGCCAGATGCCGATGCGCCAGCTCGAAAGGGTCATGCTGCAGTTTGTGCGCGGGCAGGCGGACATCCTGGTGTGTACGACGATCATCGAATCGGGTATCGATCTGCCGCGCGTCAACACGATGATCATCAACGACGCGGACATGTTCGGTCTTTCGGAACTCCACCAGCTCCGAGGAAGGGTGGGGCGGTACAAGCACCGGGCGTACTGCTACCTGATGACCTCGCAGGACAAGGTCCTGACCGAGGTCGCGCTGAAGCGGCTGCGGGCGATCGAGGGATTCGCCATGCTCGGGGCGGGGTTCAAGATCGCCCTGCGTGACCTGGAGATCCGCGGAGCGGGCTCGCTGCTCGGGCAGGAGCAGTCCGGCCACATCTCCGCCGTGGGGTACGAGATGTACTGCCAGCTCCTGGAGCAGGAAGTCGCCCACCTGAAGAATCAGAAGACCGAGAAGTCGATCGATGTGACGGTCGATCTCGGCATCACCGGATCGCTCCCGAAAGGGTACGTGCCGTCGGATGCGCGGCGGATGGATGCCTACCGCCGCATCAGTATCGCCAATGATCCCGCAGCGCTCGCCAAGGTGGAACACGATCTGACCAGCGCGTACGGCGAGTTGCCCAGGGCCGCGGTGCGCCTCATCGAGCTGGCGGAGATCCGGATCGGGGCCAACGCCCTGAACATCGTCTCCATCACCCGGCACGAGCGCGACATCATCTTCCGCACGAAGCGGCCGGATCTGCTGGAAGCCCACCTCGGATCGGCCCGCGGCACACTGCGCAAGGTCGGCCATCCCGACGCCCGCGGCACGATCGAAATCTACTACCGTCCGCCGCAGAAGTATGTCGAAGAACCCGATTCGTTGCTTAAGGTGTTGAGGGCGCGACTTGGGGCGAGGGAGAGCGATGAGAGAAAGTAACGAAGTGACGGAGTGACGAAGGAGGCGCGCCGAGCACGCCCCGCGCGCAGGAGTCGTCCTGTGCGCAGGGTGCCACGGCCAGCGACCGCAGGGAGTCGGCCGTGCGAGATGGAACGATTAACGTCCGGGTGCGCGATTGACGGGCGACTTGGACCGGACGACCGTCGCCGGGTGCCATGCTTCGTCCCAAAGGGCGAAGCATGATGGTCACTCTCAGCCTCGATGCCTTGGTGCCTCGATGCCTCCGTGCCTTTAACTCACGGTTGCGCGATTGACGGACAACGTGATCTGGATGACCGTCGCGCGACTGCGTGGCCTTCGCTCCGCTCAGACCACGGCACCCCTCGCCGGTCCAATACAACCGTCCTTTCTCTCTCCCCTCCGTCGCTTCGCCCCTTCGTCGCTCCGTCGCTTACTCACCACCCATCCCTTACACTGCCGCGATGTTCAGCGGGGCGTTGATCGTCATCCAGATTCTGATCGCACTGGGCATGGTGCGACTGCTCGCGGGCCGGATCGTTCCCGCGCTGGGATCATTGCGCCAGCCTGAGCTGGTCCTCGATGTCTGGCTGCCCCTGACCTTCGTCCTGCCGGTGATCATCCTCGCGCCGGGTCTGGAAGGGAGTCTGCGCGGCGGGGGCGGACTTGTGGAAGAGGTGAATGAACTCGCGCCGGGCTGGATCGGCTGGTCCGGCGGCGGCGCGCCGGTCGTCATCGGGATGCTGCTCGTTGCCGCCGGGATGATCGGCGGTCAGCGGGGGATCGGTCCGTTTGGAGAAGAGATTGCCGAGGGGGAGGCGATCGGCTGGCGTCTCGGGCCGCGGATCATTTCCGTCGCCCTGGCCACGGGCATCCTGCTGCTGCTGGTGGCCGCCGCCGATGTGCTGTCGCTCTGGATCGGCCAGATGGCGTTTGCGCTGGCAGCGGTCCTGCTCTGGATCAATACCCCCGACCACCTCCCGCGCCGTGACCGGAACGAGAAGGTCACCGACGAACAGGCCGCGGCGGGCTTCGGCATGATGCTGGTGATCATCGGCGGGGTCGGGATCGGCGTGATCGGACGGTTCGGCGGAGCGTGGACGGGGTTCAATGCGATTGTTCTTGCCGCCGCGCTCGCCGTGGTGGCGGCGCTGCTGATCGGCCGGCGGTGGGGCGGCGGCCTGTGCGTGCGAACCGGTCTGTGGGTCGCGGGGATCGGCACCCTGCTCGGCGTGGGTTCGCTCTCACTCGGTTTCCTCGTGCCGCGTTCCCTGGCCGCCTTCTTCGGCCCGGAGCCCGATCCACAGCCGCTGCTGATCACCTTCGGCATGGGGACGCTCGCGTTCGAGGCGGTCCTCCTGATCGTGCTCAGCATGCTCATCGGCGCGTGGCGGCAACTGCCGCCCACGCTGGTGCGTCTGGCCGGCGGCGGCCTTCTGGTGGTGGCGACGATCTTCCTGGTCCTGCGGCTGAGCTGATCGGTCGGCCCCAGGGTGGGGGGG
>SLDM01000012.1 GCA_007125255.1 Phycisphaerales bacterium | reverse complement strand
TACGGTCAGCCCGGTGCACGCAAACGCTTCCAGTTCTCGAAGCGTTAAGCGATTCTCGCAACATCGTTATCCTGCAAAACGAAGGCGGCCGACCCGATGGGTCGGCCGCTTTTTTCATTGGCCGGCGCAGGGTCACATTCCCGCCGTACGGCCGTGAATTGGAGAGACCCCTCAGCCGCGCTTCTCCGGCTTCGGCCGCTTCAGGAGAATCAGGACAAACGCGATGAGGCTGCCGGCGAGCAGTGTCCCGAAGAGGATCAGCCGGTAGTCCGATTCCTCCTCGGTGAACTGCACCCAGGTGAGCCGGCCGAACATGAGCGCATAGAGCAGCGGAAAGACCAGGCCGGCATGGATCCCGATCATCCCGAGGACGTACTTGCGATCGATCATCGATCCCATGAAGCCGAAGAGAATCATCGGCACCGCCATGATCGCGGGGATCCAGGTGGTGAACGAGGCGAACCCCGAATAGACGCTTGCGCCGACACTCATCACGATCAGAAACGCCGCGTAGGCGTACATCAATGCAGGGGACTTCATCATCAGGGCATCCTGGGGGTGGGGTTTGCAGAGGACAGGTCAGTTTCTTACAGCGGGCGCACCCGGCGCATGTCGTGCTTCACTTCCAGTGCGGTCCGCAGGTTACACAACTGCCAGCGCCAACTGGCGGCTTCCGCCGCGAGGGCGAGCAGTGACTCACGATCCGAGCCAAACGGTCCAAGGCGAAGCTGCACCTTTGCGCCGTCCTCGACGGCGGGGACGACCGTCCACGTCAGCCGGCCTTCGCTCTCGGTGCGATCGATCGGCCAGCTCCAGACCATCGTTCCACCGGCATCGTAATCAAGGATCTTCACCGTCAGTGTGCGCGTGCACTTCTCGTCCCAGCAGAGCACGATTGAGCCGTCGACCCGCAGGTCGATCTGCGCGGCAACGGGATACCAGCGCGTCAAGCCCGTTTCCGTGGTGAAGCACGCGAAGACCTCCTCGTAGTGGGAGGCGATCGTTTCCTCGAGTTCCAGCCAGTAGCCGTCGGATTCCTCTCGGATCATGATGCACGATGATACCCGGCCCGGGCGATCCCCGGTGGCGGGCGAAACTGAATCAGCCAAACGCGACCGTTGGCGCCCCGGAGAGGACATAATGGAACCCATGACGACTCCCGGAACATCACCACGGCTTCCGTCGGCTCTGGATCGGATCGATCAACTCATCGCGCGGTTCATGCACCGGTGGGGAACCGTCGCGTTGCGCTATTCACTGGCGGCGATCTTCATCTGGTTCGGCCTGCTCAAGCCGCTCGGGCTGTCCCCGGCGGAAGAGCTGGTCCTGGCGACGGTCGACTGGATGCCCGTCCTCTCTCCACGGGGGTGGTTGCACCTCATCGGCTGGTGGGAGGTGCTGATCGGCGTGACATTCCTCTTCCGCGCGACGATTCGACTGGCCATTGCGCTGCTCGCCATGCAGATGGTCGGTACGTTCCTGCCGCTCGTCATGCTGCCCGAGGTCAGTTTTCAGGAGGGACGCCTTCCGTACGGCCTGACGCTGGAAGGGCAGTACATCATCAAGAATCTGCTGATTCTTTCCGCCGCGATCGTGATCGGCGGAACCGTTCGCGGCGGAACGCAAAGTCAATGTGAGTCGTGACTTCGGCTCCTGGCCCGCAATCGTTGCGCGGGGGGGCGCCCGTATATTCGCGGCATTTGCATCATCCGTATTCGCCTCAGGCTCGTATCCCATACCGACACGTCCGCATCCGGCATCGGCAGATCCGGTGCAAGGGTGCGGATCAGGTAAGGGTGGGCAGAGATGCGCATCCGCAGATGACTCCCGAAAGGAACACCATGAAGAATCGAGAGTTGCTCATCCATGTGCGTTGCTGGGTGCGTCGTTGGATATCCGCGGCCGCGATCGTCGTGACCGCCACGCTGGCCTTCGCCCTCGTGCCCGGCTGCAACACCATGGAAGGTGCGGGCAAGGACGTTGAGTCCGCAGGCGAATCCGTTCAGGATGCCGCGAACTGATCGAATTCAATCAGCGTTTGTGCGTTTTTCGATCATGTCGTACAGCGCAACCACTGAGACGGCGTATCCCGAGCTCTCGGCTAGGGATACGCCTTTTTGATGCACCTCGTCCCGCGGAGTTCACTCTCCCGGGAACCCTGACCGAAAGGAACATCCGTGGAGATTCTCTCTCTCTGATCTGGCTTGTCATCGTGATTCTCGTCATCGTGACGATCGTGCGGGATGACGGATCGGCGGGGCATAAGATACTCTGGATCCTGCTCGTCATCCTCGTGCCGCTGATCGGCATGATCCTGTACTTTATCCTCGGCAACGCCACCAAAAAGCTCGGGGCATAGGGTCACGGGCGCTGCATCGAACATCAAGGCGCGGGCGAAGTCTCCACACCGTCAAGCACGCCCGATCGCCCCGAGGTCGATTCATGCCGGAACTGCCTGAAGTCGAGCGCGGCCGTCGCCTCGCCGAATCTGTCGCTCTCCATCGGGCGATCGGGAAGGTGTCCTGTACGCGGGACACCATCGTCTTCGATGGCCTCACGCCGCGCCGCCTGCAGCGAGCGCTCCGGGGAAGGGTGGTCACGGCCTGTCGGCGCAAAGGCAAGCAGCTGTGGTTTGAACTGGACGGTTCGGGACCTCATCCGCTCTTTCACTTCGGAATGGCCGGTGCGTTTCATGCGCCCGGCGCCGCGCCGCTGAAGCTCGCCTCCAGCGGAAGCGTGCGCGAGGACCGCTGGCCCCCGCGGTTCACGAAGATTCATCTGTACTTTGATGACGGCGGTGAGCTGGCGATGACCGACAAACGCCGGTTCGGCCGAATCCGTCTGCGCGATGATCCGGTGAACGAGCCGCCGATTTCCGAACTGGGATTCGATCCGCTCCTGGAGATGCCGGCGCCGGCGGCGTTTGCCGCGCGGCTCACCGCGCGCAAAGCGCCGGTCAAGGCCGTTCTGCTCGATCAGAAGTTTGCTGCCGGTGTGGGCAACTGGATCGCGGATGAAGTGCTTTACCAGGCAGGAATCGACCCGCGCCGCCGCGCGAACGACCTTGATTTCAGCGATGCGATGCGCCTGCACACCGCGCTCAAGCGGGTGGTCAAGACCGCGTGCCGGGTCAATGCGGAGAGTCGCAGGTTTCCCGGAACGTGGCTCTTTCACCGTC
>SLDM01000015.1 GCA_007125255.1 Phycisphaerales bacterium | reverse complement strand
CTGGACGATCCTGGCCGGCTATCTGCTGCTGGTGGTCCTGATCGGCCTCTGGGCAAGCCGGCGGCGCGGACGGGACGGGGATGACTACTTTCTCGCCGGCCGATCGATGCCGATGACGGTGGTGGCGATCTCGGTGCTGGCGACCGCGCAGTCCGCCGCCACGTTCGTGGGCGGGCCGCAGCAGTCCTATGCCGGCAACCTGACGTACCTCGCCTCCAACCTCGCCCCGATCATCGCCGCGGTCATCGTCGCCATCTGGTTCCTGCCCGCGTTCTACCGGCACGGCGTGACGAGCGTGTACGAGCTGATCGGCCACGAGATGGGTTCCGGCGCGCAGAAGACCGCCTCCGCGATGTTCATGTTCGGTCGGGTCTTCGCCTCCGGCGCGCGGCTCTTCATCGTCGCGATTCCGTTCTCACTGGTTGCGTTCGGCGACATCGAGCCGGGTCAGCTGGCAGCGTCGATTCTGATCATCGCCGTCGTCGCCACGTTCTATTCACTCACCGGCGGCATCCGCGCGGTGATCTGGACCGATCTGATGCAGGTCATCGTGTACGTGGTCTGCATTCTGATCGCCCTCGTGCTGATCCTGCGCCTGATCCCGGCCGGGGCGGGGGAGATCGTCACTGCCCTGGGCACCGAAGAAGCGGGCAGCAAACTGCTCATCGTCGATCTCGGGCTCGACTTCTCCCAGCCCTATTCACTCTGGGCGATCCTGACCGGGTTGGTGCTCTTCAACCTCGCGGCCTTCGGCATGGATCAGGATCTCACCCAGCGCATGCTGAGCTGCAGATCGGCGAGGCAGGCGAGCGGTTCCGTGCTGCTTTCCGCTCTCTTCACGCTGCCGGTCGTCTTCATCTTTCTCGTGATGGGATTACTGCTCTACGTCTTCTACGAACGACCCGACCTGATGGGCGAAGCGGCCCCGGCGCTCGAAGTGGAGAGGACGGGGCGGGTGTTCGTCGATTTCATCCTGACGGAGATGCATCCGGGAGTGCGCGGTCTCATGATGGCCGGCCTCTTTGCCGCGGCGATGAGCACCATGGACTCCGGTCTCAATGCGATGAGTTCGACCAGTGTCGCGGACTTCATCCGCCCGTGGCGCGCCAGACGATACGCCCTCGCCGCGCCGGGCGACCGGACGGAACGGCGGATCAGCCGCGCGTTCACCGTCTTCTGGGCCCTGGCGATCTCCGGCTTCGCGATCGTCTGTATCTTCTGGTACGAGCAGGAGTTCGAACGCACGGGGGAAACGCTGATCGACTTTGCGCTGTCCGTCATGACCTTTGCCTACAGCGGACTGCTGGGGGTGTTCTTGACCGCCATCTTCACGAAGCGCGGCAATGCCCGCAGCGCGGTCGCGGCGATGGCGGTCGGTTTCGTGGCGATCCTCGCCATGAACGAGACCGCCCGGGCGATCTTTCCCGGGCCGGTGGAAGAGGTTCTGGGGAAGCTCAACGCGCTGTTGACCTGGCCGTTCCGCTTCGGTCTGGAAGAGGATCAGTCCCCGGCCTTCGCCTGGCGCCTGTTGATCGCGACCGCGCTGAGCACCGCGGTCTGCATGATTCCGAAACGAGGATTGCGTCGATGAGCATTCGCGCCGAGGAAATCCCCGGGCGACCGGTTGCCGGTTGGTGGTGCGCGGATATGATCCTCACTTTGCCGGCGTCGCGGGTCTGCGGCGGCCGGGCGACCCGATGGGAGCGAGGTTCATGAACATCGTCATCTGCGGCGCGGGAGAGGTTGGCAGCCATGCCGCGGAAACCTTTGCTGCCGCCGGTCATGACGTCACCCTGATCGATCAGGACGCCGAACGACTCAGCGCGGCCATGGACACCATGGACGTCGGCACGCTTCAGGGGAACTGCGCCCAGGCGGATATTCTGAGCGAAGCCCGCGTCGGTGAGGCGGATCTGCTCATCGCCACGACCAACATCGACGAGATCAATATTCTGACCGTCGCGATCGCCAAGGCGCTCGGCGTGAAGAAGACCATTGCGCGGGTTCACCGGGGGACCTACTTCGAAGGCCGGGGTCTCGACTACCGCAAGCACTTTGACATCGATCAGCTCATCTGCCCGGAGTACTCGACCGCGACCGCGATCGCGCGCACGCTCCGCAATCCCGCGGCCCTGGCGATCGAACACTTCGCGCGCGGTCGGGTGGAGATGCAGTCCTTTCCCGTGACCCAGAACGCCGCCGCGTGTGACAAGGCGCTTTCGCAGATCAAGCTCCCCCGGGGGGTGCGCGTCGCGGCGATTACCCGCGGCGATTACGTCTTCATACCCGATGCCCGGACCGTGCTGCAGGCCGACGACCGGATCATTCTCGTCGGCAACTCCGAGGTCTTTTACGAAGCCCGCAAGCAGTTCCACCGTGATGAAATCGGCAAGCGGACGATTGCGATCATGGGCGGAGGGATCATGGCGATCTGGCTCTGCCGCGCGCTTCGGGATCGAAACTGGTCGATTCGCGTCTTCGAGACCGATCGCAAGCGAGCGGAGGAGATTGCCGAGCGGCTCGACTGGGTGACGGTCATCCAGGCCGACCCGACCGACCGCACCGTCTTTCAGGAAGAGAACCTCGCCCTCGCGGATGTCTTCGTCGCCCTGCTCGATGATGACGAGGCCAACATCATCGGCTGCGTGCTGGCGAAGAGTCTCGGTGTGCTCGAGGTCGTGGCGGTGGTGCAGAAGTCGAATTTTCTCGACCTGCTCTACCACATCGGCGTTGATCGGCCGTTCAGTCCGCGCATGGTGGCCGTCAAGGAGATCGAGGGCGTGCTCGATGACAGTCCGCTGCGGCTCATGGCCTCGCTCGCGGAGGGATACGTGGATGTCTACCGGGTCAAGCTCGGAGCCGACTCGCCGCTGATCGGCCCTCCGCTGCGCGAGGTGCGGCTCGGCGCGAACTGGGTCATCGCCGCGATCCGGCGCGACGGCCTGGTCTGGGTACCGGCGGCCGACGATGTGATCGAGCCCCACGACACCCTGCTCGTGATCGGCAAGCACGGCAGCGAAAAGTCGCTGCAGAGAATCGTGCTGGGCAAACAACTCGTCAAGAGCTGAATCCGTGAATCACCGGTACGTCTTCTCACAACTCGCCCTGCTCTTTCTCGTTCTGAGCCTGATCCTGTTCGTGATGGCGGGGGGATTCTTCGGCACGCACACGTTCGTCGAGG
>SLDM01000479.1 GCA_007125255.1 Phycisphaerales bacterium | reverse complement strand
TTCCCCTCCGTGCCTCCGTGCCTTCGTGCCTTTTCTCCGTTACTCCGTCACTTCGTCACTCCGCCACTTTTCTATTGCAACTGGTCCGAACGGGGCCGGGGCGATACCTTTTCCCTATGAGCACCACCACGACCACCGAACTGGCCCAGACCCCCTTCCACGGCTTCCACCAGCAGTCCGGCGCGAAACTCGTCGACTATGCCGGGTGGGAGATGCCGCTGCACTACGGCTCGATCATCGATGAACACCACCAGGTGCGCACCAGCGGCGGGCTGTTCGACGTCTCGCACATGGGGCGCCTGCGCTTTACCGGCAAGGATGCGCGCCGGTTTCTCGACCGCGTCTGCACGCGCCAGATCGCCGGCATGACCAACGGCCAGGTCCGGTACTCGCTCATCTGCAACGAACGGGGCGGATGCCGGGATGACGTCCTCGTGTACCGCAACGGCGAGGATGATTACGTCTTAGTCTGCAACGCCGCGAACCGCGCGAAGCTTCTGGAGCACTTCAACCAGGTCAAGGACACGCTCACCTTCGCGCTGAAGGACGAAACCGTCGGCACGGCGATGGTCGCGGTGCAGGGGCCGAAGGTCATGGAACTGCTTGCTTCATTCACCAGTGAAGCCGCGACGCTCAAACGCTTCCGGTTCACCGTGAAGAACCTGATGATCGCCAAGGTCATGATCTCGCGCACCGGGTACACCGGCGAGGACGGCGTGGAGGTCATCATGCCCGCGATGTTTGCCGGCCAGGCGGTCAAGATGCTTCTGAACAATCTCCGGGCGGACGAGTCGGGCGATGTCCCGATCAAACCCATCGGGCTCGGGGCCCGCGACTCCCTCCGGCTCGAAGCGGGCATGCCGCTCTACGGCCACGAGATCACCGAAGAGATCGATCCGATCTCCGCCGGACTCAACTTCGCGGTCTCCCTCAGGAAGGGTGAGGATGATCCCGAGGTCGGCTCGTTCATCGGCCAGAAGGCGCTGCAGAAGATCGCCGCGGAAGGGCCGGAGAAGAAGATCATCGGTCTCAAACTTGAAGGCAAGCGCAGTCCGCGCCAGGGCATGGCCGTCAGGCACGGCGATCGCGCGGTCGGCGAGATCGCCAGCGGCTGCGCCAGCCCGACACTCGGTTGCCCCATCGCAACGGGTTACGTTGATGCCGGTCTCGCCGATGTGGGGACCCGGCTGAGAATCGATCTCGGTCGCACCACCGTTGAGGCGGAGGTCGTCCCGCTGCCCTTCTATCGACCCGCGTAGCCGATCCACGTCGCCCGAACCCATGGTCGGGCCAGATCGCTGGCCCAAGTGGCTGGAGCGGTACTGACAACGGCCGGTCGTCGGATCCCGATTGGGCGGTCTCTCCCGGTCTTGAGCGCTGCCGCCCGGGGGCATGGAGAGCCGGAGACGGGGCGGAGCGCTCGTTCCGGGACACCGTCGGCGCGGGGCGATACCATCGGCCGTGTCATGATTCGGGTCACTTTCCCAATCATCTTCGAGAGTCGCGGCGCGCTGCCCGACAGAGATCTCGAACGGCCCTCACCGGCAGACACGACCCCGGGAAGGCGAGGCACATCGGTCAACGTTTTTGGAGGTAGAAGCATGTCCAAGAGAGCTTCGTTAAACCGGGATCGGATCAAAGCCTCGATGACCGTATGGATCGCGATATTCGCGATGACCACGTTCGCGATCGGCGCGTGGCCGAGGACCGCTTCGGCGCTCGGCACGGACGACCGCGCCTATCACGAACAGGATGTGACCGTAACCGGGGCGGGAGACTTTGAGCTGCGCGGCACGCTGACGCTGCCGAAGCGGGCGGAGGAGGACGAAGGGGCCGCCTTCATCGGAGTGCTGCTCCTGCCCGGTTCCGGCCCGACCGACCGCAACGGCAACCAGCCGCCACATCTCGTCACGAACCTGCTTCGGGAGGTGGCGCACGAACTTGCCCGGCATGACGTGGCTTCCCTGCGGTTCGACAAGCGCGCTGCCCACGTCTACCAGCACCGCTGGCCGCGGACGACCCTGGAGGAACTGCGGTCTTTCTTTTCCTGGGAACACTTTCTTGAGGACGCGGCCGCGGCGTTCCGGTTCCTGCAGGCTCATCCCCGGACCGACCCGGACCGCGCGCTGATCTTCGGCCACAGTGAGGGGGGCCTGATCGCACTTCAGATCGCCGATCGCCTCGGCGGAGAGGATCGATCTCCCGCCGGGCTGATCCTGGCCGGCACGCCGGGCCGCACGATGGATCACCTCCTTCGAGAGCAGATCCCGCGTGGGCTGGCGCGGCAGCTTGATGAGGAAGAGATGGAACGGGTCCTCAAGGATCTGGACCGGGCGATCGACGCGGTGAAGGAAGGCAACGCGCCGCCTACGGATCTCAGCCCCTATCTCGCTCACCTCTTCTCGCCGGTCGCACTGGATGTCATCCGGGCGTACCTGACCGTTGATCCGCTGGAGTACGCCCGCCGGTACGACGGACCGGCACTGGTCATGAACGGGCAGTTCGATGCGCAGGTCAGGGTCGATGTCGACCTCCCGAAACTTCGCGGCGCGCTGGCGGAGCGGGAAGGCGCGAAGGTCTCCGCCGGCATGATTCGCGCGGCAAGCCATAACTTCAAGGTCGTCGAGTCCCTGGACGATCCCGGATTCACCGGCCCCGTTCATCGGGCATTTCTGGAGCAGATGATTGGGTGGATCGGGGAGAAGATTGGTAAAGTGACTGAGTAACGAAGTGACGACGGAGTGACGGAGAAAAGGCACGTAGGCACGAAGGCACGGAGGCACGGAGGGGTGCCAGGCCCGACACCTTTTGACCCGGCCGCGCCGACCCACTTCCTTCTGGCCGAACCGGCTGGATCCTGTACAGCGTCTCTGCGGCCCAGCCCCGACCGTCCCACCATCGCGTCGCAACGCCCGGTCTCGCCCCCTTCGTTACTCCGTCACTCCGTCACTTCGTCACTCTCCCTCCGTGCCTCCGTGCCCTCGTGCCTTCTCAACTTCACCCGGTTGACCGGACGAATGGGGAGGGAACAATGAGAGAACCCGGTGTGTCAGTCGTGCCGGAAAGATCTTCTTCGCCTGCCACCCTCCGGACCACACCGACCTGGAGCCTCTCATGTTGTACCGCCTGCGGCCTTTCCTCCTGCTCATCTCCCTCGCCAGCGCCATCGCCATCGGTGGAACCGGT
>SLDM01000207.1 GCA_007125255.1 Phycisphaerales bacterium | reverse complement strand
GGACGGCGAAGCTCGCCGCCGCCTGCGGGGTGCTCTGCGCGGTCGCCCTGGTCGGCGCCGGCGCGGTCATCGTCGTCCTCGCGGTGGGCCCCGACGACATGGTGCGCGAGGCGGAGGAATGGATCGGCATCAGCGTCATGGCCGCGATCTACAGCGCCATGCTGTTCGCGGCGGCGGTACTCATTCACCGGCGGGTGACCCGTCCGCTGCAGCTTCTCATGTTCCTCCTTGCGCCGGCGGCTTTTATTCTGCTTCTGCTTCTGCTTCCGATGTGGTACGACTCGTGGTCCTGGAGAACCCAGGACATGCTGGGGGGCATTGCCATCTGCCTGACTTTGGTGCAGGTCGCCATCCTGCTGACCGGGGCGCTGGCCCTCCTGCGGATCGACTCCCCGCTCCTGCGGCTGAGCCGGATCGCCACCTGGGGCTTTCTCTGGCTGGCGACTTCCGGCGCCGTCGTGTTGATCTACCATGGCCTCATCGTGCCGGTCAACACGATGCGCCAGATTGATCAGGTCATCGCCATGTCCCTGGGATTCAGCATCCCGCTCACGTTCATCTTGCTGGCCGTCACCTTTGTCGGGTATCGAGTCCATGCGAATCGGCGGAAGAACTCAGAGACCTTGCTGCGCAATTTCGTCGTGTCGCTCGTCTGTCCGCGCTGCGAGACCGATGTCAGCCTCAAGCCCGGTGAGTCGCTTTGCCCGGGGTGTCGCATCCTGATGCGCCTGGAGGTCGATGAGCCGAAGTGCGAATGCGGCTACCAGCTCTACCGGTTGCAGGGCGACCACTGCCCCGAGTGCGGCTGCGCGATCCGGGAGGATCAGCGCTGGCCGAAAACCGGGCGCGATGGTCCCGAGGCATCGGCGACCCGCGCATCAACTCCGCGGGGATCGGAGGACGATGGGCGTGAGGGCGGAGCGTCCGTCGTCGAGCCGGTCAGTTCGGACGATCCTGATCGCAATCGCCCTTCTCCACCCGTGCGGGAATGAACGGTCGTCTGACGGCGTAGATCAGGGTGCCCCGCGGTTCGGGGGGATGGAAAACCGTCGGCAGATCGTCCGGCGCCAGCGTCCAGCCCCGGCCCGGGCAGTTGAACGCCCAGCAATCCAGGAGAAACGGCGAGCCCGCCGCGGCGGCCTGCTGCCGCAATTCCTCGTGAAGGGCATCATCGAACGTGATCAGCGCCAGGCGGTCTCTTCCGCCTGCCGGGCGACGAATGCGTCAGCCGGGACGATCTCGTACGACGACCGGATCAGGTGGAGCTGCGCGGCAAACTGCTCCGGGGTGACTCCCGTCACGCCGTCGGAGTTCGCCGGCCGAACGTAGTGGTAGGTGACCACGAGGTTGGCCGGCGCGTTCGTCGGGTGGTTGCCAGGAGGGCTCATCGCCGCTGTTATTGGCTGATTCAGCCGGCGGATCTCAGAAAACCGGCGCTGCGATTGACTGGAGACCGCACCGCCGAAACCGCACCACCGAAATGGTGCCGGACGGATCAGCGATCCGGGGAAAGCTGTTTGAGCTGCGCCTCGATACGCATCAGGCGCTGCTCCAGTGACTCGAGGCGTGACTCGAGACGCTCGACCCTCCGTTCAGCCGGTGCCGAGCGCCATGCCTCCCGATCCCGATCCCAGACCCATTCCTGGCCCCCATGACGATCATGGGGCCGGCGAAGTGTCCCCGGACCGCGCATACGGACGATGCGGCGGCCCTCTTCATCACGCTGAAACTCGATCTCCGGCGCGTCCAGCTCGATGCGCCGCAACATCTCGCGCATCCGCTGGGAGAACTGTTCCCGTCGATCACGGACGGCCTCGTACCACTGCTCGAACTGTTCGTCATCCAGAAAGTTCTCGGCAGAGCGGCGAAGATCGCGATCGACCCGGGTCAACACGTCGCGCAGCTCCTGCCGCCGCTTCTCCGAGAAGATCATCTCGGGACGGTCACGGTCGAACGCGTTTTCCCACCACGCTCTGATCTCTTCCTCTGCGGCTTTCAGGCTCGCCCGAAACTCCTCCGGGAA
The DNA here is from genome assembly GCA_007125255.1 of Phycisphaerales bacterium. GTDB lineage: Bacteria > Planctomycetota > Phycisphaerae > Phycisphaerales > SM1A02 > SKZB01. The sequence continues at coordinate 1,163 of SLDM01000207.1, read as the reverse complement.
CTCGAACTCGGCTTCCATCCGCGTCCTCTGTTCACTCAGCTGGGAGCGCAGGTCATGCAGCTCACCGACCAACCAGCGCAGCGTTTCGGATCGGCGATCCATGCTCTCACGCTCGACCGGCTCGAGGGTGATGTCGATCTCGTGCGTTTCACCCTGCCGCAGAATGGTCAGCGTGATCGAGTCGCCCGCGTTCTTCCGGCGTACGTGTTCGCGAACCATCTCCCGCGTCACCGGCTTCCGGCCGTCGACGGCCGTGATGACATCGAAGAGTTGCACTCCCGCCTTCCGGGCGGGGCCGCCCTGCCGGACACGGCCGATGAGGACGACCTCGTCGGGATCGACCTCGAGCTGTTCGGCGGCGGCGTCCGGCATCGGGCTGAGTGTGATCCCGATACTGCCGCGGTGCCGGGGGGGCTCGGGTTGCTCCGCCCGCTCGGCGCGATCTTCGCCGCGTGGCCGCCGCTGAGGCTCGGAGCGTTCCCGCGGCTCTCCGCCGGAGATCGACTGGAACATCAGGTTGCCGCGCGGCCCGACCATGAGCTGCGCGACCGGTTCACCGCCGCGGCCGAGAAGCCGGTACTGCGATCCGCGCTGCTGAATGCGGTCGGCCGGCGCCGCTTCGCCGTTGATGGAGATTTCCAGATCGCCGTCCCGGTGGACGATCGTCCAGGACTCTCCGTCAAGGGTGATGTTGAATCGGGTCTCCGAAGTGTGGGGGGACGTGTTGACCCCCGCGTTGACCGCCGCGTTCATCGCACCAGTGAGCGGCGGCGCGGCGGGATGGGCTCCCATCGGGTGAGCCCCCGTCGCGGCCAGGGCAAGCGGGCTGCAGATTGTCGTCATGAGGGCCAGGGTTGCCAGTGATTTCAGTGGACGAGTCATCATGGTGTCGCCTCCATCGAACGGTTGCCCGGTGGGCAGGGGATTCCTGCGTCAGGACGCAGATTGATCAAGCGAAAGGTGAAAAGAGTGAACCGGAGCATCAGAGGGAGAAATCAGCCTCGTCATGCGCGTGGCCCGGGAAGTACGGGTCTGGAAGATACGGGGCTGGAGAATACAGGTCGGGCAGAAACGGGAAGGGCGCGGACTCGAGTTCGCCCGCCTCGTCGGGCACCGGTCCGTAGACGCCGCTGACCGTTTCCCGTTCCAGCAGTTGCCGCACG
>SLDM01000127.1 GCA_007125255.1 Phycisphaerales bacterium | reverse complement strand
TGCGCCGGGGGAAAGGTTGCCCATGTCGTTTGAAGCTGCCGTGCACGCCAAGGCCATTCAGTTGGACAAGATGAGTCTCGATATGTGTGCCGCCTCCGGCAGCGGGCATCCGACCACGGCGATGAGCCTCGGACACCTCGTGACCGTATTGCTCTACCACTCCATGCGCTGGCTGCCGGACCATCCGCGGTATCCCACCTCGGACCGGTTCGTCCTCTCGGCCGGCCACGCGGTTCCGATCGTGTACGCCGCCCTGGCCGATCTCGGCGCGGCCATCGGCAAGGGCAACGAGCGCACACCGCTCACGGTCGAAGACCTTCAGAGCCTCCGTGAGAACGATTCCTACCTTGACGGCCATCCGAACCCGATGGAAGGCATGCCGTTCTTCGATGCCGCCACCGGATCGCTCGGCCAGGGCCTTTCCGTCGCCGCCGGCCTCGCCATCGCGGCCCGGCACGATGCGATCGACAAGCGCGTCTTCTGCATCATCGGCGACGGCGAAGCGCGGGAAGGGCAGATCTGGGAAGCCGCCGACTTCATCGTCGACCACCAGCTCGCCAATGTCCTGCCGATCTTCAACTGCAACGGCTACGGCCAGGCGGACAAGGTCAGCGTGCAGCAGTCGACCGACCGGCTGGCGAAGAAACTCGAAGCGGCCGGATTCGTCGTGGCCGTCATCGACGGTCACGCCCCGGACGATATTCGTGATGCCGTCGAGCAGCACGCCGAACACATGAAAAACGACCAGCCCTTCGCGATCGTCGCCAAGACGGTCAAGGGCTGGGGCGCGGCCTCACTGCAGGGCGGCGGATGGCACGGCAAGCCCGCAAACGGAGACAAGCTCAGCCAGGCCCATGAAGAGCTCACCGCCACCGGCGTCGGGCTGACCAGCGCGCTCGCCTCGGATGAGTTGAAGATCTACCCCCCGCCGGAACACACCGCGCCCGAACTGAAGAACGAAGAGGCGATGAGCTTCCGCGAAGCGATGGAACGGTACGACATGGCGATGATTTACAAGTCCGGTCGCCTCGCCACGCGCAAGGCGTACGGCCTGGCGATGCGGGCGCTCGGCCACGCCCACGAAGGCGTCTTCTGCCTCGATGCGGACGTGAGCAACTCCACCTTTGCCGAGTGGTTCGCCAACGACAAGGAACTGACCAACCGCTTCGTGGAATGCAAGATCGCCGAACAGAACATGATCTCGGCGGCGGCGGGACTCTCCGCGGCCGGAAAGATCCCCTTCTGTTCGAGCTTCGCCAAGTTCATCACCCGCGGCTACGACCAGCTCGAGATGGCGATCAACTCCGGCGCGAACATCAAGGTCGTCGGCAGTCACAGCGGAATCTCCCTCGCCGCGGACGGCCCGAGCCAGATGGCCCTGCCGGACGTGGCGTGGTTCCGTTCCTTCGCGACCATGAAGGACCATCACGGCGGTCCGGGCTGTTACGTCCTGCAGCCGGCCGATGCCTACGCGGCGTACGCCCTCACCCTCCGCATGGCGGATCATTACGGCGCGTGCTACATGCGAACCTTCCGGCCGGATGTCGAGTTCATCTACGATGAAGACACGATTTTCGAACTCGGCCGCTTCGAAGTGCTCACCGAAGGCCGCGATGTCATGATCGTCACCGCCGGTTACATGGTGCACGAATGCAACCAGGCGCTGGAGATGCTCGACAAGATGGGCGTCGACGCCACGCTGGTCGATCTCTACTCGATCCCCTTCGATGCGGAGAAACTGCTCGACGTCGCCAATGCGAACAACGGCTACATCCTCACGGTTGAAGACAACTACGGCGGCGGTCTCGGCAGCGCGGTCGCCGACGCGTGCACCGAATCGGGCGATGCGTTCACCATCGAGCAGATGTTCGTCAAGCGCATCCCGAAATCCGCCCGCAACGAGGAAGAGATCCTCAAGCAGTGCGGCCTGCACCATGCGGACATCGCCCGGAAGGCCGCCTCGATGCTCGGTGTGGTGACGGCGTGAGGGAGGCATCGAGGGATTGAGGGAGGCACGGAGGCACGAAGGGGAAGTGACTGAGTGACTGAGTGACGGAGTAACGAAGTGCCAGCGCGGTGGGGGACATCAAGCGGGGTGCCACGGCCAGCGAGCGCAGCGAGTCGGCCGTGCAAGATGCAACGACAAAGGCCCGACCACGCCGGCGCGCGTTTGACGTTCAGCTTGAGCCGGACGACCGTCGCGCGCTCGCATCGCCTTCGCTCCTGACGCCCGCTCAGACCGTGGCACCCCCACCATCACTCCGTCACTCCGTCACTTCACCCCTCGATCCCTCCCCTTCCCCTTCGTCGCTTCCCCTCCGTGCCTCCGTGCCCCCGTGCCTTTGCCCGCCTATCATCTCAACGTCATGCGGGTCACACGGATCTCCACCATTTTTGATGAGAGCACCGGCCGGGCGCAAACGGTCTACCGGACCGTTGCCCGCCAGCCGAACTGGATCATCCGCGCCACGTTGACCCTCTTCCTGCTGATCATCGCGCTGCCGATCATTTTTCTGTTCATGCTCGCACTGCTGTCCGCGGTGGTGCTGTTCTCCGTTCTCGCGCTGGCGTACGGAGCATGGATAAAAGTAACCGGGCTGTTCGGAAGTGGTTCCGGCCGCAATTCGGGCCGCAGCCGCAACATACGCGTGATTCACCGCGGCCACGGGACCGGTCCTTGAGTGCCGAACCCTCGTGCTGGACCGTCATCGCTGCTCGTTGGCCCGAGACCGCGCATCACCCGATGTGATCCCGCGGAGCCGCGGATTCGGTATCGCGATTGAGCGGCGGGTAGCTCGGCGCACGGAGGATCGGAGGCAGATCAATCAGATCGAGCGAGGCCGGGTCGGGTCGCGACGGATCGGAATAGTAACGGTCATCGACACGGCGATCGACGACCTCGCCGTCCCGGTTGATCACGAGCTTGATCTGGCGTCGGCCCTGCCGTCGTTCATTGAGTTCGACTCCGGCAAACTCCTGTTCCGCATCCGCCGGCGACATGGGACGCAGACTCAGATGCCCCCCGATCTGCTCCTGTGTTTCCGGCGGGATGACCATGCGGCACCAGAGCGGCTCAAGCTTGGCTTCCTGCCAAGGCAACTCCCGCGCGGTCTCGGGGCAAAGGCCGGTTCGACGCCCCTGCTCCGGACGGGTGGCCAGAACGACCATCGGCCAGAACCGTTCGGTGT
>SLDM01000027.1 GCA_007125255.1 Phycisphaerales bacterium | reverse complement strand
GCTCTCCGCGTCCTCCGCGTCCTCCGCGGTCGATGCTTTGCTCGCCCGGATCTGACCTGGAAAACGCCTTACCCGCGGCGCGTGCGCAGCCGCCCACCGAGGCGGCGCTTCGGGACCGCCTTGGGCACCAGCCCGCCGGGGAACCGGCTGGGGTCGGTGGCTTCCTTTTCTGAGGGCGGACGTGGAGAGGTACGGCTGGCTTTGGTGCGCTGCTCCTGCTGCCGCTTCGCGTCCGCTTCCATCCGTTCGGCGATTTCCTTCGGCATCGGACCGGGCTCGAAATCGCCGAACTCTTCCACCTGGATCTCCGTGTTGGTCAGCTTCTCGATCTCCGTCAGCAGATGTCCCTGGTCGGGGGTCACGAACGACCAGGCGATCCCGTCGCGTCCCGCCCGGGCGGTGCGGCCGATGCGGTGAACGTAGACTTCGGGATCTTCCGGCAGATCGAAGTTGATCACGTGCGTGATGTCGTCGACGTCCAGACCGCGGGCGGCAAGGTCCGACGCCACCAGCACGCTCAACTCCCCGGCCCGCAGCTTCTGCATCACGCTGTTGCGCTTGCCCTGGTACATGTCGCCGTGGATCGCGTGCGCGTCGACCTTCTTCCGGTTCAGGTAGCTCGTCAGGGCATCGACCGTCTGCTTCATGCGGCAGAAGACGATCGTCATCGCCGGTTCATGACTTTTGAGGAGATGAAGCAGCAGTCGATTCTTGTCCCACGGCTGGACGGGAAAATACTTCTGCGTGACCTGCGAAACGGTGAGACTCTTGGAAGTCGTCAACTCCAGCCGCACCGGATTGTTCATGTACTGCCGCGAGAGCTTGTCGATCTCCTCGGAAATCGTGGCGGAGACGAAGATGGTCTGGTGCTTCTGCCTGATCGTGCCGAGAATCCGCCGGATGTCATCCCGGAAGCCGATATCGAGCATGCGGTCGACCTCGTCAAGGACGGCGAACTGAATCTTGTCGTACGGCAGGTGCCCGCGGCGGTGCATGTCCATCACCCGGCCGGGCGTGCCGACGATGATGTCCGGTCCCTTTTCCAGCTTGGTGATCTGAACTCCCATGCGCTGGCCGCCATAGACCGCGACGATCTTCAGATCCGTTGAGCGCGCGAGCTCGCGCAGTTCATGGGTGACCTGGATCGCCAGTTCGCGCGTCGGAACGAGGATCAGGGAAGCGAACGGTGATTTGCCGTCGGTCTGATGCAGAATCGGCAGGCCGAATGCCGCCGTCTTGCCCGTGCCGGTCTTTGACTGTCCGAGGATGTCCTTGCCTTCCAGGGCGAGGGGGATCAGCTTCGACTGCACGTGCGTGGGGTGCACGAAGCCCATCTTCGTGATGCCGTCGAGAAGGTCCGGCCGGAGGCCGAGCTCGGCGAACGTCTGGCCGGAGGCGAAAATATCCGATTCCGAGGGGGAGCTCTTGCTGGGGGTCGTCTGGGTCATACCTTCACTCAATTGGGTTCCTTTCGAATCGATTCCGGCCGACCAGTCGTGGGTGGCCAGCGGCTCGACCGATAGGTTCCTCAGGTGGGGGGCGCCGCTCAAGGCGCCGGCACGATCATGGTATGCGGCCGGTTCGGCCGATACAACCGGCGGGACATCTTCTATCATCACCCTCTCCGGCCGACGGGGAGGCTCACCCGCCCGGCCGCCGACTCGAACCCGGACCCCGCCCGCCATGCGCGAAACCAGTCTTCTGGAAATCAACCTCGCCGCCGTCAGTCATAACCTGCGGCTGCTCAAGCGGATCGTCGGCGATTCCTGCCGACTCTGTCCGATCGTCAAGGCCGACGCGTACGGCCTCGGGGCGCCGCGCATCGCCCGCACCCTGATCGGCGCGGGGGCGGACATGCTCGCGGTCTATGACCCTGCCGAAGCCACCGAACTGCTGAAACGCGCGATCACCGCGCCGATTCTCGTTCTCATGCCGGTCCGCGAGATCAACCGGCTGGACGAGATCTACCGGGCCCTGATCTGTCGCCGGCTGCATCTGACGGTGCACGATGAAGCGCACCTGAACGACCTGATCGCGGTGGCCGAACGATTCGGGGCGGCCATTCCGGTCCATCTCGAAATCGACACCGGCATGAGCCGCGGGGGGTGCGATGCGGAGGACGCGCCGGGACTGATCGAGCGCATCGCTCGGCATCCGCGCCTGCACCTTGCGGGACTCTACACCCACTTCGCCCATGCCGAAGCCGACCTCGAGTTCACCGACCGACAGTTTGCGCAGTTCAACGAAATCATCGATCGCGCCGGTGAGTCCCTGACCGAAGATTGTCTGATCCACTGCGCGAGCACGTTTGCGACGCTCCGCGCGCAACGGTACCACCGTTCCATGATCCGGATCGGACTCGCCTGGGCCGGTTACGGCCTGGAGATGATCGAGGGGGGCGAGATCATCATCGAAGGTGAAAAACTTCAACCCGCGGTGGTGTGGAAGAGTCACCTCGTTCAGCTGCGGCGCGTGCCGCAGGGGCGATCGATCGGCTACAGCGCAACGTGGACCGCGCCGCGCGACAGTCTGATCGGCGTGGTTCCGGTCGGTTACGCCGACGGATATCCGATGAATCTCGGGGCGAGTGATGCGGAGCGGACGAGTGGCCCCGCGAAAGGCCCCGCGAAAGGCATGGTCCGGCTGCGCGCCGGAGCCGGTGGCCGCGCCGAAACCTGCGAGGTGCCGGTCGTGGGTGCGGTCAACATGGACCAGATCACGATCGACCTGACCGACGCCGCGGCGCGCTTCGGCCGGAACGCGGTCGACGTCGGGACGACGGTCGAACTGATTTCCGATGATCGCGCCGCGTCCAATCACCTGCCGGTGCTGGCCGAGCGCGGCGGAACCTTCGCCCACGAGATGCTCTGCCGGTTGAATCCGCGCCTCAAGCGGGAATACATCCTGCGTGAACCCGTTGCGGTTCAGGTCGATGTGCCGGCGAAGGCGGTGGCGGCGGGGTAGAGGGGGCGACCGGGAGTGGCGTCCGGGCGGGGGGATCGTGAAGTGCGAAACGCATCTGGTTCGGCGCGCGGGACGAATCCGGCATAGGATCGAGGGCTCACGCTCGTGCGTCGGCCTCATCCTCCCGATCCTGGAGATGCCCGTGTCCGGAACCCGCGTTCAATCCGCCGATGCCGTCATCATCGGCGGCGGTCCGGCCGGCGCCGTGGCCGGTCGTGAGCTGGCGCG
>SLDM01000318.1 GCA_007125255.1 Phycisphaerales bacterium | reverse complement strand
GGACTGCGTTCAGATTTCGTTCAGCTCATGCGCGGCTTGCGCATGATTTGCAGATCCCGAAGGAAAACCGGCCGGACCCCGTTTGGATCCGGCCGGCTGAGTCAACCGTCAGTTGCCGACAGATAGGAGAGTCGAGCATTGACGGGTGGATGAAAACCTGCGTGTTTGCCGAATCAGAAAGCGAGCTGGAACTGCGAGCGGATGACGAGCTGCGTGTCTTCGCCATCGGCGTCGGCACGCCAGCCGGCACCGCTGGAGGCCCAGAAGCTGTCGACCTCGTTGATGCCGATACCGATGTCGGTGGTCCACTTGGCGTTGTGGCCGGCGAAGTATCGGGTCGCGCCGAAGGTGATCACGCTGAGGTCCTTGACGCTCGCGGAATCGGCATCGCCCCACTCGTAGCGGGCGAACGCTTCCCACTCGTCGGGAACGAAGAAGAAGCCGCCCTGGACCACGAGGCCGTACTGGTCGACGCTGCCGCCGCCATTGGTGTTCTCGTGGTTGCCCACGAAGGCGGCGAAGACGTTCGCCCCGCCGAAGGCGACGCTGGCGTCCACGGTCCAGCGGAGGGTTTCCACTTCGCCGTCATCGGTGGTGCCGAACTCTTCCTTCTGCCAGATCAGGCCGGCACCGAGACGGGCGCCGAACTCTTCATCCGACCAGCTGGAGAAGTCGCGGAACTGACGCCAGTTGCCGGCGGCGAGGAAATCGACGCGGCCGGAGAAGGCGTACTCGGTGGTGCGGGCGAGCGCGGCGGTGTTGTTTCCGCCACCGAAGAAGCCGGTGTTGTTGGAGAACCCTTCGGAGTACATCGCGCTCCAGCGGACGTTGTCGCCGGCGCTGCCGCTGAACTCGATCCCCTGGGTACGGCCCTGGGCGAACGCGGCGTTGACGAGCGAACGCTCGACGGCCTGCTGGCGGGCGCTGGAGTTGGAGTCTTCGTAGAAGAATCCGGGACGGAACTGACCACCGCGGACGCGAATGCCGTTGTCCATGGTGTAGGCGAGCCAGCCGTCGAGGAGGCTGAACCCGCCGCCGGAACGGCTGAAGTCACCCTGAATCTGGTAGGTCCAGCTGGGGTTGACGACGTGGCCGGTGAAGTTCAGACGGGTGCGGCGAAGCTCGAAGCCGGAGCGGTGATCGTCCTCGGGTGAGCTGTCCTGGTAGTTGTAGACGTAGCGAAGCTGCGTCCGGCCGGCGATGTTCAGCCGGAAGTTGCCGTCCGAGCTGGCCAGGAAGAAGCGGCCGTCGTGACCGGCGCTCATGCCGCTCTGAAGCAGGCTGGCGCGGGTGTCGGCGTCCGCCAGTACGTCGTGGACCAGCGAGCGAATTTCCTTCGCCCGCTGCTCGGTCATCCAGTTGTCATCCGAGCTGTTGCGAAGTGAGTTCACTTCGTTCTGCAGCGCGGAAACCTGGTCACGAAGCTCGTTGATGACGTCGGTGTCGGTGGAGGCACCGGCGCCCATCGTCAGTCCGAGCACGGAACCCACGGTCAGAAGAGAAAGTGCGTGCCTTTGCATTGGGTATCGTCCTTGTAAAGAGAGAAAAACCGTTCGTTGGAGGGGCGGGCTGAACGCGGAAAGAATCCCGACCCCGCGCTAAAGACGTGTATGGTTCATGTACAGATTGCGCAAGAAGTTGGTAGCGACTTGCAAACCGGCGGCGGAGCGGACCGGTAAGCGAACAGAAGAAGTGGGGAGGCGGTGAAGAGCGGGCGCTGAGGTTTATCCGTTCCGATCCGGCAGGATCAGATGAAAGCGACTTCCTCGGCCAAGTTCGCTTTCCGCCTCCACTCTTCCGCCGTGAACCAGCGCGATGTGCTTCACGATGGCGAGCCCGAGACCCGTGCCGCCCAGTTCGCGGCTGCGGGCCTTGTCGACGCGGTAGAACCGCTCGAAGACGCGGTTCAGGTGCTCCCGGGAGATGCCCGGGCCCTGATCCACGACGGTGATCGTGATCTCCCTGGCGGTAACATCCCGTGCGGCAGTGATTTGGACAGATGTATCGCTCGGGCTGTACTTGATCGCGTTGGAGACGAAGTTCGCCAGGGCCTGCTCGATCAACTGGGCGTTGACGGTCACGTCCAGGTCCTCCGGCACATCGATCTCCAGCGAGATACTCTTGGCGTCGGCGGCCTTCTCGAACTGGTCGAAGACCGAGCGGGCGAGCTGCCTTACGGGAATCCGCTCGCGGCCGAGGACCTCCCGGGTGTCCGGCTGCTCCAGCCACGCCAGGGAGAGGATGTCTTCGATGATCGCCGCCAGCCGGTCGCTGTTGCGCTTGATGATCTCCAGGAACCGCTGGGTCTGAGCGGTGTCACTCACCCCGACGTCAATCATCGTCTCGACGTACCCCTTGATGTTGGTGATGGGCGTGCGGAGTTCGTGAGAGACGTTCGCGGCGAAATCGCTGCGCATCGATTCGAGCCGGCGAAGTTCCGTGACGTCGTTCATGACGATGAGCAGCCCGACCACCTGGCCGCGGGGGTCGAGCATCTGGCTGCTGGTGACCTGCAGCACGGTGCCGCGTTCGTCCCGGAGCCGAAGTTCGGCGGTGCTGCTGTCCCTGCGGGCAAGGGCATCGGCCACGTACCGGTTGAGCTCCGGCGCGCGAATCGTCTCCTGCATGAGACGGCCGCGCACGCCGTCCGGATCGAGCTTGAAGAGTTCCTCGGTCATTCGGTTCGTGCTGACGATGCGATGCTGCAGGTCGATCGCGAGCACGCCACTGTTCATCGACTGCAGAATCGCCCGGTGTTCGCGCTGCTGATTCAAGAGTTCCAGCAGCCGATCGTGCATCTGCCGGTTGACCGCTTCCAGCGCTTCCTGCAGCGGAAGCAGTTCCCGGATGGCCGGCCCGTCAAATTTCAGATCCTGGCTGGAACGGGCCATCGCCCGAATGTCGCTGGAGAGGCGGTAGACGCGCCGGCTGAGAAGACGGGAGACGCCGTACATGAGGGCGATGGTCACCATGAGCATGATGCCCAGGGCGAGTGCCAGCCCCTGCATCAACTGCATGAGCCGCTGGTTCACATCCGCCAGCGGCATGCCGACGCGAAGAAAGTAGGGCTCGTCCGCGGCATCACGGACGAGCTGGGCGACGACCATCATTTCCTTCTCGACGGTATCGCTGAACCGGACCGCATGGCCCGTCCCGCGGTCGGCGGCGGCCCGAATCTCCGGCCTTCTGAGGTGGTTGTCCATCGCCCCGGGGTC
>SLDM01000166.1 GCA_007125255.1 Phycisphaerales bacterium | reverse complement strand
TGGCTGCTGGTCATCAACGGCATGATCGGCGCGGGCATCTTCGGCGTACCGGCAGAGACCGAACGCCTCGCAGGATCGTTCAGCCCGTGGGTCTTCGCCCTCTGCGGCCTGCTCATCGCGCCGATCATGCTGTGCTTCGCGCAGCTCTCCAGCGCGGTCAGCAGCACGGGCGGGCCGGTTGTTTACACACAAACCGCCTTCGGACCGTTCGCCGGCTTTCAGATCGGCTGGGCGTTCTACATCGCGCGGCTCACCGCCTTCGCCGCGAACCTCAACCTCATCGTGACCTCCATCGGTTACTTCTGGTCCTCGCCCATGGGTCCGGCCGTGCGCATCGGCATGCTCCTCGTTCTATGCGCACTGATGGTCTGGGTGAACCTCGTCGGAGCCAAAGCGGCGATGAGGTCGCTCGGCATTCTCACGGTCCTCAAGCTTCTGCCGCTCATCGCGCTGGCGGGGATGGGGCTCTTCTGGCTGGATGGCGCGGTGTTCACCTCAGCCGCCGCGCCGCCGGGGATCACCGATCTCGGCGCTGCGGTGTTGCTGGTGATCTACGCCTACGTCGGGTTTGAATCCGGCCTGGTACCCGGCGGTGAAGCGAAGAACCCGCAGCGCGACATGCCTCGCGCCCTGCTGCTTGCCCTGCTGATCGCCACGACGGTGTATGTGCTCGTACAGATCGCGGCGCAACGGCTGTTGCCGGAACTCGCCGCCTCGGAGCGGCCGATCGTCGATGCAGGCGAAGCCCTGCTCGGTAGTGCCGGCGCGATCATCGTCGTGCTGGCCATCATCGCGTCTGTCGGCGGCAATCTCGTCGGCTCGATGTTCTCCACACCGCGCATCACCTACCGCCTCGCGCTCGACGGCCAGCTGCCGCCGGCATTCGCTTATGTCCATCCGCAACATCAGACGCCGTCGGTCTCGGTGCTCGTGTACGGCATCGCCGCGTTCCTGCTCGCGGCGACGGGCAGTTTCGTGTGGCTGGCCGTGATCAGCGTCTTCACGCGCCTGCTCATCTACATGACCTGTATCGCCTCGATGCCGCGCATCCGCGCCGCCGCAGGCGACAGGCCGGACCTGATCCGCCTGCCCGGCGGCATATTGATACCACTGCTGGCCATGCTCATCTGTATTGCGCTGCTCACGCGCGTGAGCATCGACTCCGTGCTCGCCACACTCGCCCTCCTCGTGGTCGGCAGCGTGCTGTTCTGGATCGCGGTCGTGCGCCGGAGGCAGATCAGCAGAGTAGAGAGTAGAGAGTAGCGAGAAGCGGAGACCGCCTGAGCCCTCCCCACTCCCCCGGAAGCCCCGCCGCTGCGATTCTTCCGCTCAGCCGTCATTCAGGCCAGCTCGCCGCGCCCGCCTTGGCTGGCCCGCGATCGACACTGGCTTGCTGATCAGGCATATTGTCATGGTGGAGGATGCGACCCGGAGGGCTTCCGGACGCGCCGGTGAAAGATCCGCCGTCCGCTTCGGAAGGAAGCGCTGGCTCACGGTTGCGTTGAGCCGATCGTTCCTGAGTCACTGGAGATGAACCCATGAGCAATCCAAACACCAACCCACATCGATACTTCGTGCCCGCCGGACTCGTTTCAGCGGCGTGTTGTATGGCGTCGGTCGCCGGCGCACCGGACGTGCAGGTCTTTCCTGAAGAGGAGTTTCATGCCCGCACGATTCACCTGGCCGAGAGCTCGGTGTTCCTGCTGGGTGCCCGGCCGCACGAGCAGACCGGCGCCCCTGAACTCTTCGCCGTGGACGGCGATGGCACGGTTCTCCGCCTGGTCTTCTCGGGCTCAAGCTGGAACATTGAGACGCTTGCCGCCAGTGTCGAGCCGGTCGGCCCGACGGGAATGGCGTCAAGGCCGACCATCAGCATCGGCAACGTCCTTCCCGAAGTGCCGCGGAGCGAGATCGTGATCCAGACGGGGATGTCGGTCAGCGTGCTGAGCGAGCATGAACCGGGGCAATGGGAGACCCACCTCGCGGCCGACTGGGACGGCTACGTCGGCCTGTTATGGGGAGCGAGGGCCGGCCAGATCAACATGAACCAGCCCCAGGACGAAATCTTCTACCTGTACGAAGCCGTTCTCGACTTCAGCAACGGCCTCTATCTCTTCCGGGACGACGATGATGATGGCGACTGGAGCGAGACCATCATCTACAGCGCCGAAGTCGGCATGGACTCGGCGATCGGTGATGTGAACCCGGCACGGCCCGGCGCCAATGAGATTGTCATCACCACGGAAATGGGGCCGACCTACGAAGTGACGCCGACCCCGGAGAAGGCCGGTGAATGGCCGAAGCGACTCTTGTGGGACGACTTTGACAACTCCGGCTGGCGGGTGTTGATCGAGAACGTTCTTCCCCACCAACCGGGCAATGAAATCGTGTACGCAACGCGGTACCGGAACGGCATACTGCTCTCCCACGAAGGTGAAACCGGACACGAGATGCAGTCCATCTACGATGGCGGCGGCGAACTGGGATCATCGCAGATGTCGGATGTCGCCGTCGGCGACATTGATCCCTCGAACGCTGCGTTGGAAATCGTCGGCGTTGACAGTTCCGGCGGTGTACACCTGGTCCAGTTCGATGGCGCAGAGTGGAACGGCCGGCCGATCTGGCAGGCTTCCAGCGGCGGTCTCTTCGCCGTCCTGATTGACGACTTCGTACCGACCTGCCCCGGCAAGGAGATTCTCGTCACGGGCGAGTCCGGCGAGATCACAATGCTTTCGACACATGAGCCCGTGCCGGGCGACCTGACGCATGACTGCCGTGTGGGCGTCTCGGACCTCCTGCTCCTTCTCGATACATGGGGCCCGTGCAATGACCCCAACCACTGCCCCGCGGATCTGAACGACGACGGCACGGTCGATGTCTTCGATCTGCTCATACTTTTGAACAACTGGGGGTGATTGGTTGAAGGTTCGTGTGACGAAGTGACGGAGTGGAAAGATCAAAAGTGAAGGCACGTAAGCACAGAGGGGTTGGCGACGGGGCGAACGTCCCGTGCCCCAGACTGCGCTCCAGCCCCGGAGCAGGTGGGGCGGGCGCGTGGCCAGAGTGAGTGCGGCACGTCCGGAGTGGTATTGAGCCATACACGACCGTCGGCGCTTCCAGTGCTCGTCACCCGCCCCCCCTCCGGCCGCCATGGCTCGCGTCGCGTGATCACTGCTCCTTTGTTGGATGCAGCGCAGAGAAAAGAGTTTCTGTCCCTG
>SLDM01000391.1 GCA_007125255.1 Phycisphaerales bacterium | reverse complement strand
CAGCCGCGCATCATCGCGCTGAACAAGATCGACCGGATCGAAGAGCCGCACCTTCTGAAACAGTGGCGGGATCAATATCCCGATGCGGTGGAGATCAGCGCCGCCACCGGCAAGGGAACCGACGTGCTCGGGACGATGACCCTCGAACAAATGCTGGGCGGCGTGCGCGAGGTTGCGATCACGACCCCGCTCAACGATACACGGACGGTGGACTTCATCGAACGCAAGGCGGAAGTATTGAACCGCAGCTACGAGAACGGCGCGGTCACCCTCACCGCGCGGCTGGGGCGGCGGCACGTCGATCAACTGCTCGCCTCCGGCTCACCGATGTCCCTCAACGGCCGGCCCGCCCTCGAGGAAGCCCGGCGCCTCTGGGAGTACCCCGAACCCGAGCGCACTGCGCTACCCGACCCCCCACCGCACGAAAAGCACTGGAGCTGACCCGGAACACGCCGTCCCTTCGTGCCTGCGTGCCTACGTGCCTTCCCCTTCGTCACTCAGTCACTTTCCCTTTGATTCCCCCCAAAGACATTCCCGCGACCACCGATGATCTTGCCGAATCCGTGCCGGACTGGCTCTGGCGCGACTTCGAAGGGTGGCGCGGCAGCGGGGAGCTCCGCGCCCTCTACAAGCGCCTGGTCGCCCACGATGACCTGCGGTCGTTCCGCAACACGCTGGCGGAAGCGATGGTCGCGCGGCATCTGCTCGCCCATGGGTGTGAGATTCGCTTCGAAGTGGAAACCCCGGCGGGAAGAGAGTGCGACTTCGAGGTGACCCGGGATGGGGTCCAGTTTTATCTGCACGTCAAGCATCTGATCACGGAACGACCGGCCGTCGAGCGGATTTCCGTCCCCTCGCGCCTGCGGATGCTGGAACGGATCGAGCGGCCGTACATCGTCAGCGTCCGCTGGCACCAGTCGATCACCGACAAACAGATGCTGTTGCTGGTGCGCGAGGCGGAGCGGTTCATCACCCACGCCCGGGTCGGCGAAGAGTCGTTGATTCGCGATCCGAAGAGCGAAGAGGAACTGGGCGGTCTGCGCATTCTTGCGCCGTGGGAGGGCACCCATGTCTCCCTGGTCATCGGCCTCCCGAGTGGTGACGTCGACCACACCTCCCGGATGCGGCGACTGCTTGCCCGCGCGTACCAGCAGTTCATGCCCCGGGCGGAGAACCTGATCATGCTGGGAACGACCCATCCGAATGATCTGCGGACCTTCGAAAGCGCGCTGCTCGGTGAACACATCGAACGGTGGGATCGCTTTCCCGCCCGCGGCCGGCGCATCGCCTACGGCCGCGACGAAGATGGCTTCTGGCACGATCGCCGGCACGACCAGTCGCACCGGGCCGGCTGGTTCCTTCTGAGCACCGCGGAGCCGCAACTGCGGTCAACCCTCTGGGAGCGCGAGAACCTGCCGGGTGATGCGGCGGCCGGGGCGCTGATTGAGTCACTTTTCAGCGCGACCTGAGGCGCCGGCGGAACGAACGGGGGACGGAGTGGTGGTTGATTTCGGCGAGGGTTCTGATGCCGTCATTCCCGCGGACGCGGGAATCCAGGGGGCGCGCCGAGGGCGTACCGCCTGAAGAGAACATCCTGTGCGCCGGGTGGGAGATGGAGGGAACTCACTGCGGAGGATGCGGAGAAGCGCGGAGGCGGAATCGGGGTTGGAAGAGAAAGGAACCTGGGCCAACAAGCGTCAGTCCCTCGAATGCAGGAACTCACCTTTCCTCAATCATCCTCCGCGCCCTCTGCGCCCTCCGCGGTGATATTCCTCTATCAAGACGGGGAGGCACGAAGGGTGGAGTGATGAAGTGACAGAGTGACAGAGGTGGGCGACGTCGGTGAGCGGCCTGGTGTTGTCATTCCCGCGGAAGCGGGAATCCAGGGGGCGCGGCGTGAACGTTCGGCGCGCAGCAACCGTCCCGAACGCAGAACGCATCCCGCGCGCCCCGGGTCCCCGCTTTCGCGGCGACGACCCATCTCCGCCATCACTCCGCCACGCCATCACTTCACCCCTCGCTGCCTCGATCCCTTGACCCCTCCCCTTCGTGCCTCAAGCTCGCCCCTCCGATACCTCGGGAGACGGTGAACAGCGCGATACGGTCGATGCGAGACTTGCTCACCTGCGCTGTCGCTCCTCCGGGATGTCGATGAGCAGGTGCCGGGAACTGCCGGGGCCGGGGATCTCTCCGGCGCGGCGGTTGTAGTTGGTCAGGAATTGCAACACCGCTTTGCGGTAGGCGATCTGCGCATCGACGGCTGCGGTGGAGACGGCGAGGTTGATGAAGTCGTCGACCGAGAGAATCACCGGTGTCAGGCGCCCGACGAATGAGTCCATCGTAAGGCGCAGCGCCGAGGCGCCTTTGGCGGGCATGACGACCTGGAGGCCGATCCACCGCAACGTGAACCGCAGGGCGCATTCGACGGTCTCCGCGTCCAAGAGTGGAAAGTACGCGATCGCGACGTCTCCGATCGTCCACACGTTCCTCTCGGGTTGGCTGAGTTCGAGATCCGGACGCAGTGATTGCCAGCGTGTGGTCAGTGTGAGGTCGATGGCGGCGGCGGTGAAGAGCTTCGCGGCAAGCCCGCGACCCGAGAGGTCCTGGGATTCGGGGGCCGGATCGGGGCCATCGGGAAGTTGGTCACAGATGGAACTCGCCAGCGCACCGGCGGAATAGTCCCACCAGTTCTCCGGGAGTTTCAGTTGCCCATGGTCCGGATCCGGCATTGCCTGTACCCCCTGCCGCCTTGCGCCTGAACTGGGCGCAACCTTGAAGCAGTTTAGCCTGCGCCTAGGATGGGTGCAAAGCCACAACACGATCCCGCGTACCGCCGACTGTGCGCAGAGATGCGCGCATGGCGCGA
Organism: Phycisphaerales bacterium; assembly: GCA_007125255.1. GTDB lineage: Bacteria > Planctomycetota > Phycisphaerae > Phycisphaerales > SM1A02 > SKZB01. The sequence continues at coordinate 360 of SLDM01000391.1, read as the reverse complement.
AGGTGCGGGTCTGACGCAGCGGGCCCTGGCGGAGCGCCTGAAGCGGCCCCACAGCTTCGTGTACAAGGTCGAAAGTGGAAATCGGCGGATCGACCCGATCGAACTGGCCCACTGGGTCAACGCCTGTGGCATCGCCGCGGCGACGGTGATCAAGGCAATGGGGGTCAAGGCGAGATCGCGCTGAGTGAGATGGAGGGATGGGGTGGCGGAGGGACGAAGCGACAAGGGATGGTGTGACGGAGGGGTGGTTTGGCGGAGGGGTGGTTTGACGGAGGTTGTGTCGTCCCCGCGAAAGCGGAGATGACGGAGTGCCGGACTCGCGCCGAGGTCGCCTGACGTGCCACCCTCCGTGCCTGCGTG
>SLDM01000034.1 GCA_007125255.1 Phycisphaerales bacterium | reverse complement strand
GTCGCCGCGCTCGACTTCGAGCTCGACCGGATCCCCGAGCGAGAGCAGGAACCCCTCAATCACGTCTCCGTTGGCAAGCAGCAGCGCATCGCCGTCACCGGCGGGCGGCGGTTGGGCCCCGGCGCGAAAGACGACCCGGTTGATCGAATCGATCTCCACCGCGAGTTGACCGAGCCAGGGATGCTGCCACCGCAGCGTGTCTCCGCGCGTTTGCTCATCGGAATCGAGCGGACGGCCCGGAATCATCTGTCCATCGGTCAACGCGAGCATCCCCTCGTGGCTGCCGCCGCTCGGATCTCGCAGCGTGTTGAGAGCGAGACAGTTGTCGCGGGGGAAGGAACGCTCACTCTCGCCGCCATCGGAATCACGCAGCAGAAGCGTGATCTGCGACTCACTGATCGAGACCAGGGAACCCGAGACGCGCGAAAGGTCGTCGCGGACGAGTTCGACTTTCATTGCTCCGGCCATTGACTCGGCCCGGCTGTGCGAGCCGGAGACCTCGCTGACCGGCCCCATCACCATTGTCAGCAACACCAGCGCGGCGAGAACCGCCGGTCCGCGCTCGGATCGATTCGGAACTCCCCTCGATGAGGTGGTGCGGAGGATGAATTGGCTCATGGAGAGGAGTACCGTCATAGTTTGGCATAGTTTGGCATGGTTTGGCATGGTCTGGCTGGACAACCGAGTCTCGGCGCGACTTACTTCTGAAAGATCGGCAGATAGCGCTTGGGAATCTGCAAAACGATGAGACTCATCGCGGTCGCGTAGGCACCACCCGCGTGGTGGTCCATCCATCCGCCGGAGCTGGACTGGCGGCCGAGAAGTTCATCGCGAATGGCCGGCCACCAGAGCTCCCAGTACTCCCCGCCGGCGAGGTACATGGCCTGTCCGGCGTAGTAATGGCCGTAGTAATAGTGCGCCTGGGTGGAGGAAGCACCCGGCATCGCCGTGCGCTTGATGTATTCCAGTCCGCGCTCGATCTCGTCACCTTCGTAGATCCCGGCGTAGAACAGCGTCGCCACGCCGGCGGCACTTCGCGGCCAGGCCGAAGCGCCGGTGTGCAGCATGTACTTGAACCCACCGTCGGGATTCTGACACGCCAGCACGTAATCCACCGCACGATCAATCGTACGGGCGGGAACGCTGATACCGGCATTCCGCGCGGCGCGGAGCGCCATCACCTGGCAGATCGTCACCGAGACATCCGCTTCGTACGGAACCGGCTGATATCGCCAGCCGCCCTCGTCGTTCTGCGTGCCGACGATCAGCTCGACCGCCTTGACCAGTGCATCGCGCACGCGGCGATCGCTCGGGTTCATGCCGTAGATTTCCGCGAGAAACAGCGCCGCAAAGCCGTGGCCGTACATCGGCCCGTGCGATGTCTCCGCCGCGAGCAGCCCGCTTTCCGAGGCATTGTTCAGCACAAACTCCAGCGCCTGCTGCACCTGCTCACCATACTCACCCCGCCCGGGCAGATGGCCGTCCGCCATGAACGCGATGGCCGCAAGCGAGGCGATGCCGACGTTGCGTCCATAGCGGCCCCGGCCGAAGGAACCGTCGGAGTTCTGCTGGGCCGCGAGGTACTTGAGACCGCGGTCGATCGCCTCGTGCAGCTCCGGCGTCATCTCGTCGGCGAGCGGAGCGTTCTCCGCGCCGGCCGGTCCGCGCGGTGAAGAGTCTTCATTGGCCGCGTTTGCCGTTCCGGCGGTACCCGCCTCGTTGTCTGCCTCGTCACCCCAGGCCGGGAGCGGGGCCGCAAGCGGGGCCGTGAACAGCAACGAGAGGGCGATCCCGAGAAGGGGGCGCCGGTTCAACCACCCACGGTTCGGTGTCATCTCGGGCATCGGGCATCCTTTCCAGAGAGCGCCGTTCCATTCATCCGGTTCGTGGGCCGCGGATCACTGTTCTTCAGCGAGACGTCGGTAGTACTCGCGGGTCATTTGTTCATAGAGCGTGGAGAAACGCTCCTGACGGCCCTGCAGCAGCATGTCGCGAACGCGTTCGGGCAGCGCGCCCCACTCGACACCGGTTTCCTCCAGCGGCATGTGAACATCCGCATCCTGCGCGAGCGGCGCTTCGGATTCCTCATCCCCGCCATCGGGTGCCTCTTCGCCGGTCGCCCTCGGAGAGCCTGATGGCGGCTGTTGCCCGGGATCGGACGGTGAGTCGGGCGATGAAGAGCTCGATGAACTGGATGAAGACGAGGAGGATTGCGACTGCCGCGCCTGCTCGATGAGATCTTCGAGCCGGGCGAGAATCTCCTCCTGCACCCGCTGCGTTCCGAGACCGGAGTCGAATCGCTCGTCCAGCATCTCCGCGCTCATCGTCATCTTCTCGACGATATCGGTCAGCAGATCGGTCATGGTCTCTTCCGCCAAACGCCGGCGAAGCTGCTCTTCGCGCTCGCGTTCGGCGACTTCGTCGCCGCTGCGATCCTGCGCTTCTTCATCGAGTCCCAGGAGATCATCCAGCGACAGTGGTGCCGGTTGGTCATCTGGCGAAACCGCTTCTTCCGCGTCGGGTTCAGCGTCATCGTTCAGAAGACCGGCACCCGCGTGCTGGGGCTGAAGCCACAGCATCGCCGCGGCCATCACGCCAAGGCGGATCATTCGGGTCAACCCGGATTGGTGTTCGAACATCTGCATTCGCTCCTTCCTGAGCCCTGATTTCTGAGCTCTGGTCCGGTTCATCGTCCGGTCGTTACTGCGGCGGTCCGCCCGCGCCCGGTGGTCGCTGCTGCTGCATCTGCTCCAGCAGGTCCCGGCCGAGTTCGAGAAGCTCTCGCTGCTGCTCCCCCAGTTCACGGTGTCGCTGCCGTCGCTGCGCTTCGGCCAGATCGCCGCGCTGGTTGAGATCCCGCGTCTGATTATAGACCTCCTCCTGAATTCCCCGCAGAAGGCGCAGCTCCGCCATGGGCGGGATCAATTGTTCACCCTCACCACCCCCGCCTTCGCCGGATTGATCCTCTCCGTCGTCAAAGTCCTCCGGCGGCGCGATCGTTTCTTCCAGCGCCTCGATCAGGCGTCCGATACTCCGGGCGATCCACTGCTGGCGGTCGGTCGTGTCAAGGTTGATGGTCCCGTCCTGTAACTCTTCGGCGACCTGCCGCGCCCAGCGATCGATCCGCCGGTGGACGTGGGAAAAGATCGCCGAATCCGTGATCTCGTCCGTCGCGCGTTGCAGATCATCCAGGGCGGTCCGGATCTCCTCCTGCCGCGTCGCCTGGCGGC
>SLDM01000303.1 GCA_007125255.1 Phycisphaerales bacterium | reverse complement strand
TGCATCCTCGATCCCTCTGGGGGACCGGAGCATTGGTGGGGCAAGGGCGGAGGGAAGGCATCGTGGCATTGAGGGGCGGCGCGATGGCGATTGGGTCGTCCCCGCGAAAGCGGGGACCCAGAGGGGTGCGAAGGATGCGTTCGGCGAACAGGACGCGTTGCTGCGCGCGGAACGGTCAAGGCGCGCTGACCAGATTCCCGCTTCCCGCGGGCGTGACCGAATCAGGACCGCTGCCGATGCCGCCCACTTCTTGGCCCCCTGTCGCTTCGTCGCTTCGTCACTTCGTCACTTTCCCTCCGAGTCATCCCATGCCCGTTCTGCTTCTCGCCAACGCTGCTGAGCAATCGATTGAGTCCTCGATGGTCATGGATTTTCTGAGCAGGCAGGTGAACTCGCCCAACTTCGTGTTCATCCTTGCCGGAACCATTGCCGTGGTCGCCATTGTCTTCGGCACGGTTTCCCAGGCCCTGCGCACGCGCGAGCGCGAACAGACCCGTCGCGAGGTCGCCGCGTACCTGGCGGAAGGGATGATCGACTCGGATTCGGCCGAGATGCTGCTCCGGCGCGGCAGCAAGAAGTCCCGCGGCAAGCAGGACCACGTCTGAGCGCGGATCACCACTCCTGCCGGATCACTTCTTCCGAATCACCAAATCCGAGTCACCTGGGCCGATCACTTCTTATGAAGGAGGCCGGAGGGTTGGCCAGATGGCTGGCCGGAGAGCCGGCCGGAGTGATGAAATCAGCAGTGATGAACTGGGGGCGCGTTCGTGACCGGCGGGATGATCGCGGCGCGGGGCGTCGTTGCCGAGATCTGCCGGGAGCCCGAACCCGGATCGAACCTTTCCGCCTCACCTCTATCTCATCCGCACCCTCCCGGCACCCCGGGGCCGCTTCGGCGCGCCGCGGCCGTTGTCACTATCAGGAAACGGCTCACCGGGGATCCCCTTTGGGAATCAGGCGGGAATCAGGATGGCCCGGCCCGCATTCTTCTTGACTTGCTCTTCTCCCGTCGTACATTGCCGGAAGCCCCCACGTTCAGAAGTCCGGAGCCGCATCGACCGCGGCCGGCCGCCCATGCTCGAAACCACCGTGGCGCGAGAACATGGCGCGAGCGAGAATGTACGGTCGAGGGAGGCGCTTGCAACCAGAATCTGAATGACGTGACGTGCTTCACGGCCGATCGCAGCCCGCATCGGCCGAATGTGTCGTGACGGGTAGCGCGTGCCGTGAACACCTGAATGTGTTCTTTTCATTATCGCAGAGGAGACCGACCATGACCGAACATCATGATGCTTGTCTCATGCGCGCTGTCACGATGATCGGCGCCGCCCTGGCCATCACGGCCGCAACCCGTTCCGATATCGGCGTGGCGAGTTATGTGAATACCGATCAGTTCCACTACCACGTCCACCACATGCCCGACCTGGATCAGCGCCGGATCGGACTGGAGGGTGATGGACAGTGCCATTGCGTGCCGACCTCGACGATGAACCTGCTGGCGTACGCCGCGAACCACGGCTTCCCGCTTCTGCCTCCCGGCGTGAATTACTGGCAGGCGCAGGAGAACTTCGACCTCGCGACGTTCATGATCTGGGCGATGGGATCGCCCGGCCTGATGAACACGCAGGTCGATCTCGATGCGGATCCGATCATCTGCTCCACCAGCGGTTCGGACTGGACCAAGGGCATGAACGACTGGCTGCAGGGGCACCCCACCATCGTCGCCAACCAGCACCTGAGCGACAACAGCTTCACGGTCGACCTGGCGAACGTCGCCAAGGCGCTCGTCGCCCACGGCGGGCGCATCGGCGCGGTTGCGTACGGCCGGTACGACGTCATCGGCCGGGCCCTCGGAGTCGACGTGGTCCGGCGCCGAACCGGACACGCCGTGACCGTCGTTCGCGCTCAGCGCTCTGCGAATGGTTCCATCCTCTGGGTGCGCGATCCCGCGGATGAACTGCCGGTCGTACTCACCCAGCAGTCACCGTTTGCCACGCTTGTCTACGAAGTGACGACCATCCCGGTGTTCATCGCCAACAGCGAGGGAGAGATCGTCGACTTCCGTCTCATGGATGCGCTCGATTACAATCCGAATGCGATCCGCCACCGGCTGCTCGACGGTTTCCGCATGATCGCTCCGGCCGTCGGCTACTCGTGGCAGAGTTCAGTCACCCAGTTCCAGGTGAACCAGTTCGGCGGATTCGCCGGCCACGGGCATGATCCGGTCGCCGAGCACGCCCTGCCGCCCCTGATCCTCGGCGTCGCGGAAATGGAACTGCACCCGCAGATCGGCGACTTCTTCGTACTGAGTACGGGCGGAGAGGTCTCCCCCATTCAACTGCTGCGCTACGACCCGTTGACCGGAGAGAGCGCCACCGTCAGCCCGCCCCCGGCCGCGTTGATCGGGACCGCCCGAGGCGGCGGGCTGACCACCAGCCGCTGCGGGGCGATCTTCGTCTCCTGCACGAGCGCGACCCCCGGAACCGCCGCGCCGTTGATGTGCTTCTGGCCGGCGCCGGACGCCGAACCGGGCGTGATCCCCGCGGCCCATGCGATCGACGCGATCGCCTACGACGATGTCCGCGGCCACGTAATCGCGCTCTCCGCCGACGATCGCACGATCAGTGACTACACCTACATGCCCGATGACATTCCCTCCGGCGCGCCGATCTTCGACATTCCCACCCTCGTGCCGTTGGGTGGCCAGATCGACCTTGCCGTTCATCCGATCGACGGGTCGTGGTGGCTGATCAGCGATGCCTCCGATGCGCTCTACCGCCTGACCGTCGCGCCGGACGGCTCACCGGCGGCCGGCGGGCTGGAGGTGCACATCGTCACCCATCCCCGGATCCAACAACCGCGCAGTATCAGCTTCGGGACGCAGGGAACCTTGCACGTCAGCACCGGCGGCCAGGTGCTGACGCTCCGGGCCGATCCCGACCACGGCGGCTGGATGATCGATCCGGAATTTGCCGCGATCGACATTCCCGTCGGAGCGCGCTTCCGCATCGAGCGCAGCCGCACCAACTTCAATCCCGCGCTGCACGACACTCCGGAATGGACCAGCGTCATCCCCGCCTCGGAACTCGATTCCGGCGGCATCGTCGTGCCCGATTGCTTCGGCGATCTGGTGCCGCAGCCGGTCGCGGACGGTCAGGTTGACGTGTTCGACCTGCTGGCACTGCTCGAGGCGTGGGGTCCGTGTCCCGATCCGACGAACTGCCCGGCCGACATCGCC
>SLDM01000176.1 GCA_007125255.1 Phycisphaerales bacterium | reverse complement strand
CCGGTCCGGTCTCCGGTCCGGATATTGGGCGGGAGATCGCCAGCGCCCGGTCGATTTCCGCCGCGGCCCGCCGCCGGGACAGTTCCCTCTCCACTGCAGTGCGCGTGGCGAGCTCATCGTGCAGCGCGCGGGCGAGTTCCTCCCACGCCGATACGTCCCGCCCGGCGTGCGCGCGGAAGGCCGTCCAGGCTTCGTTCCAGGCATCGTTTCCGGCTTCGCGATGGGCCTCGTTGCCGGCGCCATCCCATGCCCCCCCGGCGGCCGGATCATCGCCATCATCGAAAGGGTTGGCGAGCAGGCGGCCGATCAGTTCATCACGAACCGAAGGCCCTTCGGCACCAGGCCGCCGGTGGTCACGTTCGGGTTTCATGGGCGAGTCCTCCGTGGGAGTGGTGCGATCGTTGCGGTGCGGCCGGGGCGCAGGAGAGCTCGTCGCGGCGCACCGCCTCGCGCACCATCGCGCGGGCGCGGCAGAGCCGGGTTTCGATGGTGGAGATGGGAAGCTCAAGGGCGACACTGATCTCGCGGCCGCTCAGGCCGCGCAGCGCGAGCAGCAGCGGATCGCGGTAGCCGGCGGGCAGTTCGTGAACGCTGCGCAGCGCCGTGCGGCCGCGATCCCGGAGGTTTCTCCCCTGCGATCCGTCGCCGGTTTTCATGAGCTTTTCCGCGACGTGCGGAGCCCCGTCGAGTGATTGCGTTCGCGCGTCGCGCCGGCGGAAGGTCCGGCCCGCGCTGCGGGCGACGTTGACCGCCACGGTGCGCAGCCACGGGCCGATCGCTTCGCGTCGTTCGAGCGTCGGCCAGTGCCGGATGAGTTTCATGGCAACCTCCTGCAGGAGATCGTCGGTATCTGCGCCGGTATCTGGGCCCTTGGGCTGGTGCGCGAGAATCACCCCCCGCACCCAGCCGCGGTGCAACTGCCAGAGTTCGACAAGCTGATCCCGGTTCGAGCGGCCGGCGGCCTCCCGTTCCGGCTCGTTTTGCTTCATCCTGGACTTAACACGCTTCACGCTGAAGAACCTTGCGGCGGATTCCGCCTTTTCCGTCGACGGAAGTGCCCCGTGTCCATCACCAGTCCGGTCAGAATGCAAACAGAATGGGTCGGGTCGTTCTGATTCTGTCAAGAATTCGTTTGGAATTCATGTTCACTCGGCTATGCTGTTCGCTTGTCAACCGATTCTTAGCGGAGCCGGTTCGCCACCGTGGTGGCGCGGGATGTGCAGAAGCATCCCGGATGGGGAGAAGAGACGCAGGGTGGTGGCGGGTGCCGAGCGCAGGCACCGACGCCGGCCACGGTGCAGCAGACGGAGAAGTGGGCCAGGGTCATGCTGAACGCTACGGGCTACCTTCCGAAACGCTTCGAACGGAAGTACATCATCTCCGAAGCCCGCGCCGCGGCGATTGCCGATCGCATTCGACCGCACGTGACGCCCGATGCGTTCCTGAGGCCCGATCAGCCCCGCGGCTACCCGGTGTACAGTCTCTATCTGGACAGCCCGAACCTCTCGCTCTACGAAGCGACCGCCCAGGGAAAGAAGAACCGTTTCAAACTCCGAATTCGTTATTACGACGAACGGCCGGACTCTCCGATTTTCTGTGAGATCAAACGGCGGCTGGACCAGGTGGTCCGCAAGCAGCGCGCGGGTGTCAAGCGGGCTTCTCTCTCCCGGCTGCTCAACGGCGCGGCCCCGCGGAGAGAGGATCTGCTCGATCGGAAGCAGAATTACTATGCCGTTCAGGAGTTCTGCCGGCTTCGACAGGCGCTGAAGGCTCACGGCACGCTGATCGTCGGGTACCGGCGGGCGGCGTACCTCGATTCGATCACGGGCACCGCGCGGCTGACCTTCGATCGTGATCTTCGGGCGAAATCGTTCGATCCGGACCAGGGGCTGACCACCGACCTGCCGCCGGTGACCCCGGGCGATCGCGGCGTGATCCTGGAGATGAAGTACGTCGACCGATTGCCGCAGTGGATGCAGCAGTTGATTCACGGTTTTCAGCTCGAGCGACAATCGGTTCCGAAGTACGGCTGGTCGGTGGAATCGATCGGCGAACCCATCGTCATTTCTTCGACGGCCCGCCGCTGGCTTCGCTCGGCGGCTCGGATAGGAGAGGTCCGGACATGAATGGCATCGGCCTCGAATGGTTTGATCAGTTCACCGCGCAGGAGTGGGTCGACACGCCCGGAGGCGTGACGTCGGTCTGGCTGATCCTGCTCATGAGCTTCTGCATCGGCCAGATCATCGGTTGGGTGTACATGCGCACTCACACGGGGTTGTCGTATTCCCGCACGTTCACCGTCGCCCTCGCCGTCCTTCCCATGATCGTGGCCGTTGTCCTGATGATCATGATCGACAACATCATCATCGCGTTCGGCCTGTTCGCGGTTTTCGCGATTGTTCGTTTCCGCAACATCGTCAAGGACACGCGCGACACCAGCTTCGTGCTCTGGGCGATCATCGCCGGCATGTCCATTGGATCGATGCGGTTCTCCCTGGCGGTGATCAGCACCGTCGCGCTCGCGCTGACGTACTTCTACTTTCGCGCGGTCGGGTTCGGTGTACGGGAGCAGTTCGATGTCATGCTGTCGGTTCAGTGGAGCGGTCCGACGGAACAGCTCAACACCCTGCGTGAAGTCATGCAGCGGCACGCCCGGAAGATGGAGCTCGCCAATCAGCACGGTGGCGCTGGATCGGTCATCAGCTTCACCTATCACCTGCTGATGCGCGACCCGAATCGAAGCGAAGAACTCATTACGGAACTGCAGTCGGTGGAGGGCGTGGCGGACGCGTCGCTCTACCGGCGGGAAGATGAATCGGAGATCTGACCGGTGGCGAGCCGACGTATTCCAACCCCGTGGGGGCTGCGGCTGAAGCGCTGGCGGGAGACCTTCCTGCCGCCGATCGCCCTGCTCGCGGCCGCCGCCGCAACGATCTGGCTCTGGCGCGACCATGCCGGCATCACCGGCGAGGTGGGCGAAGTCATCGCGGTCCGGTACGAACTGGCCGCCCGGGTGGATGGTCAGTTGATCGACGTCGGCCCGAGATCCCTGGAGCCGTTCGATCAGGTTGCCGCGGGGCAGTTGGTGGCGCGACTCGATCCCCGGGCCACGCTGGCCCGGCTCGAGACATTGCGGGCGCGGATGGCCGTCACGCGCAATGAGCTCACCGCGGCGGCGCTGGAACTGCAGATCGACCGCGCGGATCGATTGCGCGAACAGGCGATCGACCGGCAGCGTCTGCTGCT
>SLDM01000263.1 GCA_007125255.1 Phycisphaerales bacterium | reverse complement strand
GGCCTTTCGCGCAGAGCCCGCCATGTTCGTCGGTGGCAGGAGACAACGCCGGCACATCGGCCGGCGCCTCGTTGATCTCGCGCCCACCAACGGGTGCGGGCAGGAACGACTTCCGTCAGCTCCAGATCATGATGAGCATCCCGGCCGCCATCGCCGCCATGGTGACATCTTCAACGAGCGTCACCTTCGTCATCGGCAGATTGAGCGCAGTCCCGAGACACGCACATCGGATGCGCCGCTTGTCGAGCAGCGCCTTGAGCACACCGATCGCGCCGATCGTCATGATGAACAGCGTCACCAGATTGGTCAGCACCGGGATGAAGTCAATCAGGTACGCGATCCCCAGCGTGAGTTCGACGAACGGATACACATACGCCCAACTCACCGAGCGCATGGCGAGCAGGTCGTATCCGCGGTAGGCGGTCACGAACCCCGACAGATCGAGCAACTTGAAGAACGAGAAGACGAGAAAGAACCCGGCCATGAAGTGCCGCATCATCGGCGCAAGCGACCACTCTCCGGTGGTGAAAGCAATCAGCAGCACCGTGCCGAGAATGTAGCCGACGATCAGAAAGAGCGGATAAAGACTCTCCGGCGGTTCGCTCGCTTCACTCTCGGCCGCCGATGGACCGGGCCCGGCGCCGGGAGAAGTCTCGCCCGGTTCTTTCAACTGATAGTCGCCGGCCTTCTGCACCGCACGTTTCAATTCAGACAGATCAAGCTCGTGGTCGCTCTCAACCGTCGCGGTCTCATCTTCAAGAGCGACGTTGACCGCCTGGACACCGTCGAGAGATCGAATCGCCTCTTCGACGGTGCGAACGCAGCCGGCACAGTGCATCCCCGTGATGGTATAGGTTGACTTCATTCATGAACCTCTGCGATAGACAGGAGAAGGCGAGCCGGATCGGCGAGAGTCCGGTCGGCTGATGATTGGTTTGCCTCGGTCAACTGCGTGGACGGGTTCGCGCAGTCTTCTCCAGACATGTCAATTCGGGCATGTCGAGGTGGGCATGTCGAGATGGGCACGTCGAGTCGTCGCCATGCGCCAGGTGCTCTGCCGGCGCGCGATTGCAGCCGGCATCGCCGGTTCACGGCACTTCACGGAGGATGGGCAGCGAACCGGTGCCGCGCGTGCCATCGGGCCGCTCGATCTCGATCCACCAGCGGGCATCCTCCGGCAGCGGGTCCGGGGCTTCAACGTGGATGTCGTAATCATCGTGCGAAGCGGCATAGTCGCCGCGGCCGACGTAGTAGAGGTCGCGATCGTCAGTGCCGATCCAGGCGCGGACGATCGTCTCCCCGCCATCGTTGTACGGCAGCTTGACGACAAGATGACAGAGCTTGCCCGGCTCGACCGCGCCGTGACTCTGCGCGCCTTCGATTTCCATATCGAGAATCGTCACGGTGCCGAGGGGATGCTCATCATGCTCGTGATCGTGATCATGGTCATGGTCGTGGTCGTGGTCATGGTCATGGTCATGGTCGTGATCATGCGTGTCGCTTGAGGCCGTTGGGGCTGGCTCGCCATCTTCGCTTTGGCCGCAGCCGGCGACAAAGATGATCAGCGCGAACACGGTCATGAGGATAGGCAGATGTTTCATGGTGGGTCTCCTGAAGCAACAGTATAGGGGAAACCCTCACGCCGCATCGAGCAACCGCGCCCCCGGATCGCCCGGATCGCCCGGGTCGCCCGGATGATGCCCATCCTTCACCACCCCCCGGAACGGCGGTTCGTTCCCGATCACGCCGCCATTTTCAGCCCGGCATCCTCGCGCTTCTTCCCGCCCGCGCCCGCATCCGCACCCTCCTGCATACCGCCGCCCAACGCACTCTGCATCCACACCGGCAGCGACCACGGCCCCATCAGCCCGCGCATTGTCACCCACCGCCCGAAGTACGAAGCCGTCTTCCCTGCGTTCTCATTCTCATGATGCACCGTGATCGGACACGTCGTGTAGATGCCGATCAGTTCCGCCTTCCTCACATCCGTCACCGGCTCATCCGTCACCGCCATCCAGATCTGCATGTTGTCAACCCCGCGCGGCTTTCTGCGTGAGTTCGGCGTGTTCTCATCCGCATACCGCGACACGTGACATCCATTGAACAATCCCGGAATCGCCAGATCAACCCCCGGGATGGGCCGCTCAATCGAGGGAATGGGTCGCTCGACCCATTGCTTCGTTCATCGAACCCGCTGAGCGGTCCGCACGACCCGTGATTTCGTCTGACCAACCCCTGCGATGGGCTGATCGACCCGCTGCGCCAGAAGATCAAACGACGGAACCGTTCGATCTTTTGACGCAGCGGTTTGCGCAGTCTGTAGGGTGGGTAGAGCGACGAAGGAGCGAAACCCACCGATCCCGCGTCGTGCTGCACGCAAAAGGCGGGTTTCGCTTCGCTCTACCCACTCTACAGGCGTGCGTCATCCGAGGTCGAGATCGACGACGTTGCCATCTGTTCCCCAATCCGGCGGGAGGACGCCTTATCGAATGGAGCGGTGCAGCGACGAATACGGCCAATCGATCGGCCTCGCCGCGTGGCCGTGTTTGACCGGATTGAAGTGCGCGGAATCAACATGCGCAGCATAATCGTCATCATCGCGAATCACGTGTTCATAGAATCTCCGCTGCCAGATTCCGCGCTCGTTGTGATTTCGACGGCTGCGCGAACGTGATTCCCCCTTCGGCAGTGCGCGGCTAAACGCCGACTTGATCTGCCGCCAGCGCATCGAGAAGTTCTCATCGCCCGGCGGAAGCGTCCAGGTGGCATGCAGATGATCCGGCAGGATCACGATCGCGTCGATGGTAAATGGATGCGCCTCGCGCACTTCGCGAAACGCGGCACGGAGCAGGCCGATGTGTTCAATGAGGAGTCGTTGCGACCGGTTGAGGAGGTTCACCGTGAAGAAGTAGCAGCCGCCGGGCACTCTCCAACGTCGATAGTTGGGCATCGCCGGATGATAACAAACGGAATGGAGGGTGAGCAGAGCGAGCGGAACCCACCGTTTCGGCGTGTGTTGCGCGGGAATGGTGGGTTTCGCTTCGCTCTACCCACCCTACTTGCTGGCAGTAGCACCCGGCGTGCGCTGCTCGACTGCCGCCCGTGATGCGCGGCCCTCGTCGATAATGAGCAGCGCCACGTTGACAAGAGGTTGACTACGATAGCGCTTCGTCCAGAATCTTGAGGGCCAGCGGCCAGTTCTCCTTGTGTCCGTCGCGCGACTTCTCGGAGACGAAACCGGAGTGGG
>SLDM01000360.1 GCA_007125255.1 Phycisphaerales bacterium | reverse complement strand
CCGCTTCCGGCCTCGCGCCGCCGGCACGGTCGGGCGGTGAGGCAAGTCTCCGCAAGATGCTCATGCGCGAGGGTGGCCCGTCGGGTCAGAAGCCCTCGATCACGAAGGGGTTCATGCGGCGTTCGCGCTGAATGGTCGTGACCGGACCGTGGCCGGGGAGGATCTTCATCTCATCCGGCCACTCCATGATGCGCCGGATGGACGCGCGCATGTCATCGGGGGAGGAGGTCGGAAAATCGATCCGGCCGATCGAGCCGGCAAACAGGGTGTCGCCGACGATCGCCTGGCCGGAGGCGTCGTGAACGAAGCAGACGCTGCCCGGGCTGTGGCCGGGCGTGTGATGCGCCCGCCAGGTCGTTCCTGCCAGTGAGAGCGTCTGACCCTCCTGGAGTTCGTCCGTGGCCGGGGTGCAGGTGACGGGGATGCCGAAGATGCCGGACAGATTCAGCATCGGCTCACTGCACCAGCGATGTTCCGCGGCGTGCAGATGAATCGGCATCTCTCCGATCTCATCGAGCAATTGGTCCACCCCCGCGATGTGGTCGGCATGGGCGTGGGTCAGCAGAAGCGCTTCGGGCTCCAGCCGGTGGGTCTTGAGGTGGCCGATCAATGCCTCCGGCTCGTAACCGCAGTCGACCACCCAGCACGCCTCCGGCCGGTCCGACTCGGGCACGGTGACGACAAAGCAGTTGGTCTGATACCCGCCCAGCACAAAAGCAGTGATCGTCGGTTGCGGTTCATTCATGGAGAAGCCCGAAAGAGGAACACCCGGGAGAGCCCCGCGTGCGAATCGGCGGCCAAACGCATACAGTACCGAACCAGCCGCATTCGTCCACCGGAGACTCGCCATGCTCATTCGCCGAGCGGAAAAAATGACCGGCCAGCCCATGCAGATGGACGGGGTGCGGGATGTCACGATGCGCCTCCTGGTCGGGCGGGAGGATGGGGCCCCCACCTTCGCCATGCGGCATTTCACGGTCGCTCCAGGGGGACACACCCCGCGGCACCAGCATCCCTACGAGCATGAAGTGCTCATTCTCCGGGGGCAGGCCCGGGTCGAGGAGGACGCCACGCACCATGAGCTGCGGGCGGGAGATGCGATTTTCGTCCCCCCCGATGTCGTGCACCAGTTCGAGAACACCGGGGCCGAGCCGCTTGAGTTCATCTGCCTCGTGCCGATCCAGTTCGACTGCGGCGATGGAACGTGCCGGCCGACGCCGGGCAGCTGATCGCCGGCCGGCGGCTTTCTCCTCCGCCGGTATTCTCCTAGACTATTGCCGATGATGGATCGAAAGCATCGGATGTTTCAGCTGCGAATCAAACGTGTCATGGCGGGCGTCGCGGGAAGAGCCGCGATCGTGACGGCGGGCGTCACCGCGCTCGTCCTGTCCGCCGGCTGCGACACACTCAGCCAGGATTTCGACCTGATCACGCAATCCTTCTTTCCCCCGTCGCCGGGTGAGGCCGCGCGGATGATGTCCGATCCGCATGACCCGGATCTTCGGCGCGAGGGTCTGACCTGGATCGCAAACTCACCCTTCGGCGGGTCGGAGCCGTACCTCAACGCCTACCGCGGTTTCGTGGATCCCCAGAGCGGTCCCGATGAGCGCGATCCGACGGTCATCGCGGTGGCGCTGCGGGCTTTGGGGCGGCACGGGATGCCCGAAGACGCTCCGATCATCGCGCGCCAGCTCGAACACGAGAACCGCCACGTTCAGTGGGAAGCCGCCAAGGCGTTGCAGCGTCTGCACAACCCGGCGGTGGTGAGTCCGCTGCTGGACACCCTGCGAGATCGCGGGAACTGGGTCGAGGTGCGGATGGCGGCCGCCGACGCCCTCGCGCAGTATCCGCAGGACCGCGTCTTCCAGGCGCTCGTCGCGGCCCTGGATGCCAGGGAGCTTGCGCTGAACCTGGCGGCGGCCCGCTCGCTGGCCACGCTCACCGGACAGGATTTCGGCACCGACGCCAACCGGTGGGTGCGCTGGTACAACCAGCTCGACGTGGCGCAACGATTTGAAGGTGGCAGTGAGTACCTTTACCCGACCTACTCCCGCGACGAGACGTTCTTCGAACGGCTCGCCTTCTGGACGAGTCACAACTGGGAGACCCCCCAGCAGCCGGCGGGGCTGCGACCGGCGTCGACCCGCCGCACGTATGAAGAAGAGGATGACGCCCAGGTCGATGACAACGGCTGAACGGCGCGGCGCCACCGGTGCGGCCGGGATGTCGGGGCTGATAAAATCACGATTCCGCGCGGTTTCTCTCAATCGGCGACGATCGAAGCACGATGTCTCCTGAACATGCGCGCTCTGATCACCGACGGCGAAGAAGTGCGCCTCGAGCGCACCTGGCCCGATCCGGATCCCCAACCCGGCGAGGCGGTGATTGCGCCGCGGCGCATCGCCATCTCCGGTCTCGATCGGGCCGCGGCCGGCGGCCTCTTTGATTTCCGTGGCGTCCTGGGTCATGCCTTCGTGGGCACGGTCGAGTCGATCGAGCCCGCCGCGGCGCGTTCCGGCCAGGTCGGGGGAGCCACCCTGCCGGAACTTCCGGGACGGGTGGTGGGCAGTATCTGCACCGCCTGCGGCTCGTGCGATCTCTGCCAGAAGGGCCTTCGCGCCCACTGCCGGTACCAGACGATCCTCGGCCTGCTCGATCGCGATGGTTGCGCGGCCGATCGATTCGCCCTGCCCGCCGCCAACCTGGTCCCGGTCCCCGATGGCGTGGAAGACGAGCGGGCGATCTTCGCCCACGATGTCGCCGCCGCCATCCAGACGGCGCGGCAGATCACCGTGGAAGGCAAGCCCTACATCACGGTCCTCGGTGACGGCCCGCTCGGGCTGATCATGGTCCAGGTGATGGTGCGTCTGAACGCAGCGGTGCGCCTGATCGGACGATCCGCGCGGCGACTGGGCATCTGTGAGAAGTGGGGCATCAAGCACCGCCATGCCGATGAGATCGGCCGGCGCGCCGATCAGGATGTGGTTATCGACTGCACCAGCGCCGCCGACGGGCTCGAGCTGGCAATGCAGCTCGTCCGGCCGCGCGGCACCATCATCCGCAAATGCGTCCTCTCCCCTTCCGACCGGCGCGCCATCGATCTCTCGCCGATCACGCGACGGGAGATCACGCTCACCGGCTCCTTCGACGGTCCCGTCGCCGAAGCGGTTCGCATGATCGAGCGTGAAGAGATCGATGTCGTGAGTCTCATTGGACGCCGCATGAAGCTCGATGATGGTGAGATGCTG